>NZ_VMMR01000001.1:0-6038 GCF_013277285.1 Streptococcus sp. 339
TCACGGGTGGTTATGACTTTCATTGAGTATAAGTCAAGTAATCACTTTGAAGTTTCAAAGCTTACTTTTAAGTTTTCTTTAAGAAAACTATATTATTCTGAAGAACTCTAAAATTTCACAGCCATTTATTAGCAATGACTACAGAATTCCTGGTCATTACTAGAAATGGACTAGTTTCTTTGAATAATAGAACTCCTTAATCCTTCTATTCTAGAACGGGAGGGCCGGTATTTCTTTCATGATAGGACTAGATTGTGGTATAATAGAGAGAATAAGTTTTTTTAGTAAGACAAAGGAGAAAATAGATGATTTATGCAGGAATTCTTGCTGGTGGAACTGGCACACGCATGGGAATCAGTAACTTGCCAAAACAATTTTTAGAGCTAGGTGATCGACCTATTTTGATTCATACAATTGAAAAATTTGTCTTGGAACCAAGTATTGAAAAAATTGTAGTTGGGGTTCATGGAGACTGGGTTTCTCATGCAGAAGATCTTGTAGATAAATATCTTCCTCTTCATAAGGATCGTATCATCATTACAAAGGGTGGTGCTGACCGTAATACGAGTATTGAGAAAATCATTGAAGCTATTGATGCTTATCGTCCGCTTACTCCAGAGGACATTGTTGTTACCCACGATTCTGTTCGTCCATTTATTACACTTCGCATGATTCAGGACAATATCCAACTTGCCCAAAATCATGACGCAGTGGACACAGTGGTAGAAGCGGTTGATACTATCGTTGAAAGTACCAATGGTCAATTCATTACAGATATTCCAAATCGTGCTCACCTTTATCAAGGACAAACACCTCAAACATTCCGTTGCAAGGACTTCATGGACCTTTACGGTTCTCTCTCTGCTGAAGAGAAGGAAATCTTGACAGATGCATGTAAAATCTTTGTGATCAAAGGAAAAGATGTGGCCTTGGCTAAGGGCGAATACTCAAACCTAAAAATCACAACAGTAACAGATTTGAAGATTGCAAAAAGTATGATTGAGAAAGACTAGTAAAATGATTAATCAAATTTATCAACTAACTAAGCCTAAGTTTATCAATGTCAAATATCAGGAAGAGGCTATTGACCAAGAGAATCATATCCTCATCCGCCCTAACTATATGGCTGTCTGTCATGCGGATCAGCGTTACTACCAGGGAAAACGTGACCCCAAGATTTTGAATAAAAAGCTTCCAATGGCAATGATTCACGAGTCATGTGGAACCATCATTTCTGACCCGACGGGAACCTATGAGGTTGGGCAAAAAGTTGTCATGATTCCCAATCAGCCTTCTATGCAGAGCGATGAAGAATTCTATGAGAACTACATGACAGGGACCCATTTCTTGTCTAGTGGTTTTGATGGCTTTATGAGAGAGTTTGTTTCTCTCCCTAAAGATCGTGTGGTGGCTTATGATGCTATCGAAGATACGGTTGCAGCCATTACAGAGTTTGTCAGTGTTGGCATGCATGCCATGAATCGTCTATTGACCCTTGCTCATAGCAAGCGGGACCGAATCGCCGTTATCGGAGATGGAAGTTTAGCATTTGTGGTTGCCAATATTATCAACTATACTTTGCCAGAAGCAGAGATTGTGGTTATTGGTCGTCATTGGGAAAAATTGGAACTTTTCTCATTTGCCAAAGAATGCTATATCACTGATAATATTCCCGAAGATTTGGCCTTTGACCATGCTTTTGAATGTTGTGGTGGTAATGGTACTGGACCGGCTATAAATGACCTGATTCGCTACATTCGTCCTCAGGGAACGATTCTCATGATGGGAGTTAGCGAATATAAAGTCAATCTCAATACTCGCGATGCCTTAGAAAAAGGCTTGCTCTTGGTTGGTTCCTCTCGTTCTGGTCGCATTGATTTTGAAAATGCAATCCAAATGATGGAAGTTAAGAAATTTGCCAATCGTCTTAAAAATATCCTTTATCTAGAAGAACCTGTAAGAGAAATTAAAGATATTCACCGTGTCTTTGCGACCGATTTAAACACAGCCTTTAAAACCGTGTTTAAGTGGGAAGTATAAGTGCTGGAGGTTAATTGTGGAGAAAATCATTAAAGAAAAAATTTCTTCCTTACTTAGTCAAGAAGAGGAAGTCCTCAGTGTTGAACAACTGGGTGGAATGACCAATCAAAACTATTTGGCCAAAACAACAAATAAGCAATACATTGTTAAATTCTTTGGTAAAGGGACAGAAAAGCTGATCAATCGTCAAGATGAAAAGTACAATCTTGAACTACTAAAGGATTTAGACTTAGATGTAAAAAATTACCTTTTTGATATTGAAGCTGATATCAAAGTAAATGAGTATATCGAATCTGCGATTACGCTTGATTCAACGTCAATCAAGACCAAATTTGATAAAATTGCTCCAATTTTACAAACCATTCATGCTTCTGGCAAGGAATTAAGAGGAGAATTTGCTCCTTTTGAAGAAATCAAAAAATACGAATCCTTGATTGAAGAGAAAATCCCTTATGCCAACTATGAAGCTGTTCGAGAAGAAGTCTTCTCCTTAGAGAAAAGACTAGCTGACTTAGGTGTTGACAGAAAATCTTGTCATATCGATTTGGTGCCTGAAAACTTTATCGAATCACCTCAAGGACGACTCTATTTGATTGACTGGGAATATTCATCAATGAACGATCCAATGTGGGATTTGGCTGCTCTCTTTTTAGAGTCTGAATTCACTCGTCAAGAGGAAGAAGACTTCGTGTCTCACTATGAGAGTGAGCAAACACCTGTCTCTCGTGAAAAGATTGCCATTTATAAAATTTTACAAGACACTATTTGGAGTCTATGGACTGTCTATAAGGAAGAGCAAGGTGCAGATTTTGGTGACTATGGTGTGAGTCGTTACCAAAGAGCTGTTAAAGGTTTGACTTCTTATGGAGGTTCAGATGAAAAGTAAAAACGGAGTTCCTTTTGGTCTACTCTCAGGTATTTTCTGGGGTTTAGGTCTAACAATTAGTGCTTACATCTTTTCGATTTTTACAGATTTGTCGCCCTTTGTGGTGGCCGCTGCTCACGATTTCTTGAGTATCTTTATCTTACTAGCTTTTCTCTTGGTAAAAGAAGGAAAAGTTCGCCTCTCAATTTTCTTAAATATTCGCAATGTGAGTGTCATCATCGGAGCCTTGCTAGCAGGCCCTATCGGTATGCAGGCCAATCTTTATGCGGTTAAGTATATCGGAAGTTCCTTAGCTTCATCTGTGTCGGCTATTTACCCTGCGATTTCAGTTTTATTGGCTTTCTTCTTTTTGAAGCACAAGATTTCAAAAAATACTGTATTTGGGATTGTCTTGATTATTGGAGGGATAATTGCTCAGACCTATAAGGTTGAACAGGTTAATTCCTTCTACATTGGTATTCTCTGTGCTTTAGTTTGTGCTATTGCATGGGGGAGTGAGAGTGTCCTTAGCTCCTTTGCCATGGAAAGTGAATTGAGTGAAATTGAGGCCCTCTTAATCCGTCAAGTAACTTCATTCTTGTCCTATCTTGTGATTGTGCTCTTCTCTCATCAGTCATTTACCGCAGTAGCCAATGGACAATTGCTAGGTCTTATGATTGTCTTTGCAGCCTTTGATATGATTTCTTACTTGGCTTATTATATCGCTATCAATCGCTTGCAACCAGCCAAGGCTACAGGCTTGAATGTGAGCTATGTAGTTTGGACGGTCTTGTTTGCAGTTGTTTTCTTAGGTGCACCGCTAGATATGCTGACAATTATTACGTCACTTGTCGTTATTGCTGGAGTTTATATTATTATTAAAGAATAAAGGAGATTCGTGTGAAAGCCATCATCTTAGCAGCGGGATTGGGAACTCGCTTGCGTCCTATGACTGAAAATACCCCTAAAGCCTTGGTTCAGGTTAATCAAAAACCCTTGATTGAATACCAAATTGAGTTTCTCAAAGAAAAAGGAATCAATGACATCATCATCATTGTCGGTTATCTTAAAGAACAATTCGATTACTTGAAAGAGAAATACGGTGTTCGTCTCGTTTTCAATGATAAATACGCTGACTACAATAACTTTTACTCTCTCTATCTTGTAAAAGAAGAATTGGCCAACAGCTATGTTATTGATGCCGATAACTATCTCTTTAAAAATATGTTCCGCAATGATTTGACTCGTTCGACTTATTTTAGTGTTTATCGTGAAGATTGTACCAACGAATGGTTCTTGGTCTATGGAGATGACTACAAGGTTCAAGACATTATTGTTGATAGCAAGGCAGGTCGCATCCTTAGTGGTGTATCCTTCTGGGATGCTCCAACTGCAGAAAAGATTGTCAGCTTTATCGATAAGGCTTATGCAAGTGGCGAATTTGTTGATCTCTACTGGGACAATATGGTTAAGGATAATATCAAAGAGCTAGATGTCTATGTCGAAGAATTAGAAGGCAATAGTATCTATGAAATCGATAGTGTCCAAGACTACCATAAATTAGAAGAAATTCTTAAAAACGAAAATTAAAGATTCCAACATCTGACAAAATAGTCGGATGTTTTTTTGATTTTTTACGAACTTTTACGAATAGATAGATGAGTAGAAAAAGAAATGGAGTTATTTATGAAAATCACAAACTATGAAATCTATAAGTTAAAAAAATCAGGTTTGACCAATCAACAGATTTTGAAAGTGCTAGAATACGGTGAAAATGTTGATCAGGAGCTTTTGTTGGGTGATATTGCAGATATATCAGGTTGCCGTAATCCAGCCGTTTTTATGGAACGTTATTTTCAGATAGACGATGCGCATTTGTCGAAAGAGTTTCAAAAATTTCCATCTTTCTCTATTTTAGATGACTGTTATCCTTGGGATTTGAGTGAAATATATGATGCGCCTGTACTTTTATTTTACAAGGGAAATCTTGACCTCCTGAAATTCCCGAAGGTAGCGGTCGTGGGCAGTCGTGCTTGTAGCAAACAGGGAGCTAAGTCAGTTGAAAAAGTCATTCAAGGCTTGGAAAATGAACTGGTTATCGTCAGTGGATTAGCCAAGGGCATTGACACAGCAGCTCATATGGCAGCTCTTCAAAATGGCGGAAAAACCATTGCAGTGATTGGAACAGGACTGGATGTGTTTTATCCTAAAGCCAATAAACGTTTGCAAGACTACATCGGCAATGATCATCTGGTTCTCAGTGAATATGGACCTGGCGAACAACCTCTGAAATTTCATTTTCCTGCCCGTAATCGCATCATTGCTGGACTTTGCCGTGGCGTGATTGTAGCAGAGGCTAAGATGCGCTCGGGGAGTCTCATTACCTGTGAGCGAGCAATGGAAGAAGGACGCGATGTCTTTGCTATTCCTGGTAGCATTTTAGATGGGCTATCAGATGGTTGCCATCATTTGATTCAAGAAGGGGCAAAATTGGTCACCAGTGGGCGAGATGTGCTTGCGGAATTTGAATTTTAAACATTATATAAGCTAGAATACTGAGAAAAATCAATTTTTAATAGAAAATGAAGTAAATATCCCCACAATAAATGCATAGTATCAGTTTTTTCAGCACTTGATATTATGCGTTTTTTCTAAGTGAATAAGTAGAGTGGAGGACTTTTCCCAGAGGAAGGAAAGCAATTTAGTGTAATTGAGAAAGGAGAGTTGCTTGTGACTAATCTTGGTCAGCTTATTATCAGGGAGCTGTATCGTCTCAAGTATTGCCAGTAAGGAAAAATAAATTCTTCAAAAGTAGAGATTACAAGGCTTGTTTAAGAAAGAATTCAAAGACCTTGACAGATAAAAATAAAATGGTTATTATAAAAAATGGTCTGAAATTGATGATGACACTCTTCGAAAATCTTTTTACGTCATCAGCTTTGTCTTGCTGTGTTTTGAGCAAGCTACGGTGAGCTTCCGAGTTTGATTTTCATTTACTAGAAATGAAACTGATGAGAGACATCAGTAGACATTTGCGTCAGGATATGATGGAAAATGATAAAAAGACCTCATGAGATTGGCATATCAGACTACTAAAGTATTGAGTTTGTTAGGATTTTATACTCAATGAAAA
>NZ_VMMR01000001.1:6059-18760 GCF_013277285.1 Streptococcus sp. 339
ACATATATCTACGGCAAGGTGAAGCTGACGTGGCTTGAAGAGATTTTCGAAGAGTATTAGCGACTAGTTAGCTGGGAAAGGAAGATATTTGTGACAAATAATAAACTGTATTCGTTGATAGAATTTAGAAATAAAATATATGAAGAATTAGAACTTTCCAGAAGTGATTTAGCGATTTTACTATGTGCCATGCTTATCGCCTCTATCGGATTAAATATGGATTCGACTCCCGTGATTATTGGAGCCATGTTAATCTCTCCTTTGATGACACCTATTCTGGGAGTGGGGCTCTCTCTAGCTATATTTGATTTTAAATTGTTAAGAAAATCTTTTAAAATATTAGCTATTCAAATTCTTGCCAGTCTAATAGCTTCAACACTTTATTTTTATCTTTCTCCCATTTCGTATGCTAGTTCGGAGATTGTTGCTAGAACCTCTCCGACTATTTGGGATGTTCTCATTGCTTTTGTAGGAGGGATAGCAGGTATTATTGGTGCTAGGAAAAAAGAGACCAATAATATTGTTCCTGGTGTTGCTATTGCAACCGCCTTGATGCCTCCTCTTTGTACAGTAGGTTATGCTATTGCTTCTGCTAATCTAAAATTTATCATAGGCTCCTCTTACCTATTCCTCATCAATTGTAGCTTTATTGTCATTGCGACTTATATAGGTGTTAGGTTGATGATGGTTAAGAAACATTATTTTAAAGATAATGAAGAAGACTCTAAAATGCGCAGGATTTTGCTTCTAGTTGCTGTTTTGCTGATGATTCCGAGTTTTATCTCTGCAACGACTTTAGTGAGAGAAACGTTGAAAAAAGAGTCCCTTAAGAAATTTATATCAGAGCAATTTCAGGGGCATAATATTTTGAAAAAAATCTATTCTAAAAAGACTCATACCCTAAAGCTAACCATTTCAGGAAATTATTTGACAGAAGAAGAACTCGATATGATTTCCAGTAAGAGAGGTGACTATGGTTTAAGTGATGTTTCTGTTCAAGTTTCCCAATTGTCTGATTCAGAACAACTTAGTAAGGAAGAACTGGTGGAGTATTTCTTCCAGTATATCAAGGATAAGGAAGCAAAAGAAAAGGAAAAAGCCAATAAATTTGATACAGAGTCTGAGGAACAATAATTTCTTGAGAATAGCTGGTTTTTCTCGTGAGTCTTCTATGTATATCAAAGGAAGACTGAAGTCTTAAGTATAAACTTTTCTTCTATTATAGTAGCTAAGTCTTGACAGGGTTCAAAAAATGGTTTACACTTTATAAAGTTTATTACTTTGAAAAGGTGTGATACTGTGGCTACGGCAACAAAAAAGAAAAAATCAACAGTTAAAAAAAATCTAGTCATCGTGGAGTCGCCTGCTAAGGCCAAGACGATTGAAAAATATCTCGGCAGAAACTACAAGGTTTTAGCCAGTGTCGGGCATATCCGTGATTTGAAGAAATCCAGTATGTCCGTCGATATTGAAAATAATTATGAACCGCAATATATCAATATCCGAGGAAAAGGCCCTCTTATCAATGACTTGAAAAAAGAAGCTAAAAAAGCTAATAAAGTTTTTCTCGCGAGTGACCCGGACCGTGAAGGAGAAGCGATTTCTTGGCATTTGGCCCATATTCTCAACTTGGATGAAAATGATGCCAACCGTGTGGTCTTCAATGAAATCACCAAGGATGCGGTCAAAAATGCTTTTAAAGAACCTCGTAAGATCGATATGGACTTGGTCGATGCCCAACAGGCACGTCGTGTCCTGGACCGCCTGGTCGGGTATTCGATTTCGCCTATTTTGTGGAAGAAGGTCAAGAAGGGCTTGTCAGCAGGTCGTGTTCAGTCTATTGCCCTTAAGTTAATCATTGACCGTGAAAATGAAATCAATTCTTTCCAGCCAGAAGAATACTGGACAATTGATGCTGTCTTTAAAAAGGGAACCAAACAATTTCATGCTTCCTTCTATGGAGTAGATGGCAACAAGCTGAAACTGACCAGCAATGACGAAGTCAAGGAAGTCTTGTCTCGTCTGACTAGTAAAGACTTTTCAGTGGATCAGGTGGATAAGAAAGAGCGCAAACGCAATGCTCCTTTACCCTATACCACTTCATCTATGCAGATGGATGCGGCCAATAAAATTAACTTCCGTACTCGAAAGACCATGATGGTCGCCCAACAGCTCTATGAAGGGATCAATATTGGTTCTGGTGTTCAAGGTTTGATTACCTATATGCGTACTGATTCGACTCGTATCAGTCCAGTGGCACAGAATGAAGCAGCAAGTTTCATTACGGACCGTTTTGGTAGCACGTATTCTAAGCACGGTAGCAAGGTCAAAAATGCATCAGGTGCTCAGGATGCCCATGAGGCTATTCGTCCGTCTAGTGTTTTTAATACACCTGAAAGTATTGCTAAGTATCTGGACAAGGATCAACTCAAGCTTTATACCCTTATCTGGAATCGTTTTGTAGCGAGCCAGATGACAGCTGCTGTCTTTGATACAATGGCTGTTAAATTGTCTCAAAATGGAGTCCAATTTGCTGCCAATGGTAGTCAGGTTAAGTTTGATGGTTATCTTGCCATTTATAATGATTCTGACAAGAATAAAATGTTACCAGATATGGCTGTTGGAGATGTGGTTAAGCAGGTGAATAGCAAACCAGAGCAACATTTCACTCAACCGCCTGCTCGTTATTCTGAAGCGACATTGATTAAGACCTTGGAGGAAAATGGTGTTGGACGTCCGTCAACCTACGCACCGACCATTGAAACTATTCAGAAACGTTATTATGTTCGCTTTGCAGCCAAACGCTTTGAACCGACAGAGTTGGGAGAAATTGTTAACAAGCTCATCGTTGAATATTTCCCAGATATCGTAAACGTGACCTTCACAGCTGAAATGGAAGGCAAGCTGGATGATGTCGAAGTCGGAAAAGAGCAGTGGCAACGTGTTATTGATGCCTTTTACAAACCATTCTCTAAAGAAGTGGCCAAGGCTGAAGAAGAAATGGAAAAAATCCAGATTAAGGATGAACCAGCTGGATTTGACTGTGAAGTGTGTGGCAGTCCAATGGTCATTAAACTTGGTCGATTTGGTAAGTTCTACGCTTGTAGCAATTTCCCAGATTGCCGTCATACCCAAGCAATCGTGAAAGAGATTGGTGTTGAGTGTCCAAGTTGTCATCAGGGACAAATCATTGAACGCAAAACCAAACGTAACCGCCTCTTCTATGGTTGCAATCGCTATCCAGAATGTGAATTTACCTCTTGGGATAAGCCTGTTGGTCGTGACTGTCCAAAATGTGGCAACTTCCTCATGGAGAAAAAAGTCCGTGGTGGTGGCAAGCAGATTGTTTGTAGCAAAGGTGACTACGAAGAAGAAAAGATTAAATAAGAAGAGAGTCCTGAAAGTGAATTTCAGGCTCTTTTTGATTAGTACTTGACAAAATTCATCATTTTATGCGAAACTAGAAGAAGATTATTTTAACTAGGAGAAGTTATGCGTCTTATCTATCTGATAATTGGTTTTTTATCACTAGCCTTGGCTATTGTTGGGGTTGTCTTACCCTTGTTGCCGACAACGCCTTTCCTTTTGTTGTCTATTGCTTGTTTCTCCAGAAGTTCCAAGCGCTTCGAAGATTGGCTTTATCATACCAAGCTCTATCAGAGCTATGTAGCTGATTTTCGAGAAACAAAGTCTATTGCGCGTGAACGTAAGAAAAAAATCATCGTATCCATCTACATCTTGATGGGAATTTCCATTTATTTTGCCCCTCTCTTACCAGTCAAAATCGGTCTGGGAGCCTTGACCATCTTTATCACCTACTATCTCTTCAAGGTCATTCCGGACAAAGAATAAAAAATAGTATCTGTTTTCCTTGATATAAATAAAAGCATATTTACAACAATATGATATAATAAATTTAAAGTAATCTTCAAGGAGAATCAAATGATTTACGAATTTTGTGCTGAAAATGTGACCTTGCTTGAAAAAGCGATGCAGGCTGGAGCTCGTCGAATCGAACTCTGTGATAATCTAGCAGTGGGAGGAACAACACCCAGCTATGGAGTAACCAAGGCAGCGGTTGAATTGGCAGCTAACTACAATACGACCATCATGACCATGATTCGTCCACGTGGTGGCGACTTTGTCTATAATGACTTAGAAATTGCTATTATGCTAGAAGACATTCGATTGACTGCTCAGGCTGGAAGTCAAGGAGTTGTATTTGGAGCTTTAACTGCTGACAAAAAGTTGGATAAACCTAATCTGGAGAAGTTGATAGCTGCGTCAAAAGGAATGGAAATTGTCTTTCATATGGCTTTTGATGAATTGAGCGAAGAAGACCAGTTAGAAGCTATTGACTGGCTCAGCCAAGCCGGTGTCACTCGTATCCTAACTCGCGCTGGTGTGTCTGGCGATTCACTAGACAAACGTTTTGCTCATTATCACAGAATTTTGGAACATGCTAAAGGTAAGATTGAAATTCTACCAGGTGGGGGGATTGACCTTGACAACCGTCAAACCTTTATCGACCAGCTAGGTGTGACACAACTACATGGTACTAAGGTTGTCTTTTAAAAAATAGAAAGGGACTGCTGCTTAGGGTAGCAGTTTTCACTTATGTTTGAAATTTTTAAATCCTATCAGTTTAATCAAGAAAAGGCTTATGCTTATGGTTTTGTAGAAAATAGTGGAGTCTGGACCTATAGTTGCCAGATTTTGCAGGGTGACTTTGTCATGACTGTGTCCATTACTGCTGATAATGTGAGTTTTCAAGTCTTTGACCAGGAGACAGGTGACCTCTATCCTCAAGTTCATATGGAAAGTATGAGGGGAAATTTTGTTGGAAATGTCCGTGAGGCTTGTCTGGAGATTCTCTACCAGATTCGGAGGGCTTGTTTTGATGTGCAAGATTTTATCTTTCCTCAGACTAAACGAATCATGACTCAAGTTCAGGAAAAGTATGGAAACCAGTTGGAGTATCTGTGGGAGAAATCGCCTGATACGGCAGTATTAAGACATGAAGGAAATAAAAAGTGGTATGCCGTCTTGATGAAAATCTCTTGGGATAAGCTGGAAAAGGGCAGAGAAGGACAAGTGGAAGCAGTCAATCTCAAACACGACCAAGTAGCGGACTTGCTTTCACAAAAGGGCATTTATCCAGCTTTTCATATGAACAAACGCTACTGGATTAGTGTGGCGCTTGATGATACTTTATCAGATGAAGAAGTACTGGAATTGATAGAAAGAAGCTGGAATTTAACTTCTAAAAAATGATACATTTCAAGAACTTTCAATTAGCAAAATATTCTCTACTGAAGAAATTTTCAGAAAATATTGGATTTTTTCTTGACAAGTACTTTTGCCTATGCTAAAATACTAAACAAGATATCAAACGAAGGAGAAAGTCAAACATGAAAACAGCTAAGTTTAATCAATTTACTTTGTTGTTGAGGTACTCGGGCTAGTGCAAAAAGCATTAGTCCTGTTTGGCTTACCAAGCGGGAGTAAATCAACATCTCGCTTGGGTTTCTGAGCGAGATGTTTTTTTAAAACCACATTTGGAAAAGGGGAAATCTTATGAGAACAGTTGAATTTCTAGATACCAGCCTTCGGGATGGAGAGCAGACACCTGGTGTTAATTTTTCAATAAAGGAAAAAATTGCCATTGCAAGGCAGCTGGAGAAATGGGGCATTTCAGCCATAGAAGCTGGTTTTCCAGCGGCGAGTCCTGATTCATTTACAGCAGTGCAGGAGATTGCTAAGGTCTTGAAGAAAACAGCGGTGACTGGTTTGGCACGTTCGGTCAAGTCTGATATTGATGATTGTTATGAAGCCCTCAAGGACGCCAAGTATCCACAAGTTCACGTCTTTATTGCTACCAGTCCGATTCATCGTAAGTATAAACTCAATAAGACCAAGGAAGAGATTTTGGAAGCAATCAGTGAGCATGTTTCTTATGCCCGTTCTAAGTTTGAGGTGGTCGAATTTTCTCCTGAGGATGCGACTAGAACAGAGTTGGATTTCCTCTTACAAGTTGTTCAAACAGCGGTTGATGCAGGTGCAACTTATATCAATATCCCTGACACGGTAGGATTTACTACACCAGAGGAATATGGAGCCATCTTCAAATACCTGATTGAGAATGTCAAGACAGATCGTCAGATTATCTATTCACCACACTGTCATGATGACCTCGGAATGGCAGTAGCTAATAGCCTTGCTGCTGTTAAGAATGGGGCAGGACGAGTCGAAGGAACTATCAACGGTATTGGGGAGCGAGCTGGAAATGCTGCTTTGGAAGAAATAGCAGTGGCGCTCAATATTCGCCAAGATTACTACCAAGCAGAAACCAGTATTGTCCTAAATGAGACCATCAATACGTCAGAAATGGTTTCTCGCTTCTCAGGTATCCCAGTTCCTAAAAACAAGGCTGTGGTTGGTGGTAATGCCTTTTCTCATGAATCTGGTATTCACCAAGACGGAGTTCTTAAAAATCCTCTCACTTATGAGATTATCACCCCTGAATTGGTCGGTGTTAAGAGCAATAGCCTTCCGCTTGGAAAATTGTCTGGTCGCCATGCCTTTATTGACAAACTAAGAGAACTGGCCCTAGACTTTACAGAAGAGGACATCAAGCCACTCTTTGCTAAGTTCAAGGCTCTGGCAGACAAGAAACAAGAAATCACAGATGCAGATATTCGTGCGCTGGTAGCTGGAACCATGGTTGAAAATCCAGAAGGCTTCCATTTTGATGATTTACAACTTCAAACCCATGCAGATAATGACATTGAAGCGCTTGTTAGCCTGGCTAATATGGATGGTGAGAAAGTCGAATTTAATGCGACAGGACAAGGTTCTGTTGAGGCTATCTTCAACGCTATTGACAAATTCTTCAATCAATCCGTTCGCTTGGTGTCTTACACTATCGATGCGGTGACGGATGGAATCGATGCCCAAGCTCGGGTCTTGGTCACTGTTGAAAATAGAGATACAGAAACCATCTTTAATGCAGCAGGGCTTGATTTCGATGTGTTGAAGGCTTCAGCTATTGCCTATATAAACGCTAATACCTTTGTTCAAAAAGAGAATGCTGGTGAGATGGGACGCAGTGTTTCTTACCGCGATATGCCTAGTGTGTAAAGGAGAAGGCTATGACAAAGAAAATAGTAGCTCTAGCAGGGGACGGAATTGGCCCAGAAATCATGGAGGTTGGTTTAGAAGTCCTGGAAGCTCTAGCTGAAAAAACAGGTTTTGACTATGAGGTTGACAGACGACCCTTCGGAGGTGCAGGTATTGATGCAGCAGGGCATCCCTTACCTGATGAAACCCTCAAGGCATGTCGTGAAGCAGATGCCATTCTCTTAGCGGCTATCGGTAGTCCCCAGTATGATGGGGCAGCGGTTCGCCCTGAACAAGGCTTGCTGGTTCTCCGTAAGGAACTCAATCTCTATGCTAATATTCGCCCTGTAAAAATCTTTGACAGTCTTAAGCATTTGTCACCACTCAAACCGGAACGAATTGCTGGTGTAGACTTTGTCGTGGTACGGGAGTTGACAGGCGGGATTTACTTTGGAGATCATATCCTTGAAGAGCGCAAAGCGCGTGATATCAACGACTACAGCTATGAGGAAGTGGAGCGAATTATTCGCAAGGCCTTTGAAATCGCAAGAAACCGCAGAAAAATCGTTACTAGTATCGATAAGCAAAATGTTCTAGCGACCTCAAAACTCTGGCGGAAAGTAGCTGAGGAAGTCGCGCAGGATTTCCCAGATGTAACCTTGGAACACCAGTTGGTAGACTCAGCTGCTATGCTTATAATTACCAATCCTGCCAAGTTTGATGTTATTGTGACGGAGAATCTTTTTGGAGATATTCTCTCTGATGAATCAAGCGTTCTATCAGGCACACTTGGGGTCATGCCATCAGCCAGTCATTCTGAAAATGGACCAAGCCTTTATGAGCCTATCCACGGTTCAGCACCTGATATTGCAGGTCAAGGCATTGCAAATCCTATCTCCATGATTTTATCAGTGGCCATGATGTTGAGAGATAGTTTTGGTCGTTATGAGGATGCAGAGCGTATTGAGCGTGCTGTTGAAGCAAGTTTGGCGGCTGGTGTTTTAACAAGAGATATAGGGGGACAGGCTTCTACCAGGGAAATGACAGAAGCTATTATTGCAAGGTTATGAAGTTAGACGAAAAAATTACTCTAGTCCTTTTAATTTGGAATGTCATGGTTTTCTTGATTTATGGTATTGACAAATCTAAGGCAAGGAGAAGAGCTTGGCGCATCCCAGAGAAAATCTTACTCATTTTAGCCTTTACTTGTGGTGGTTTTGGTGCCTGGTTAGCAGGAATCACTTTTCACCACAAGACTCGAAAATGGTACTTTAAAACAGTTTGGTTTCTTGGGATGGTGACTACACTAGTAGCCTTATATGTTATTTGGAGGTAATAGATGGCAGGAAAATCGATTTTTGATAAATTATGGGACCGTCATGTCATCACAGGAGAAGAGGGGCAGCCCCAACTCATGTATGTGGATCAGCACTATATTCATGAAGTGACCAGCCCTCAGGCTTTTCAAGGTTTGCGAGATGCAGGGCGCAGATTGAGACGACCAGACTTGACATTTGGAACATTTGACCACAATGTCCCGACGGTCAATATCTACGATATTCGAGATGTGATTTCTAAGGCTCAAATTGATAAGCTGGCTGAAAATGTTGAGGAGTTTGGGATTGAACATGCGGCCCATGGTTCTGAAAAACAAGGAATTGTTCACATGGTTGGTCCAGAAACAGGACGAACCCAACCAGGGAAATTCATCGTCTGTGGAGATAGCCACACAGCAACCCACGGGGCTTTCGGAGCTATCGCCTTTGGGATTGGGACCAGTGAGGTCGAACATGTCTTTGCGACACAGACCCTCTGGCAGGTCAAACCCAAGAAAATGCTGGTGGAATTTACAGGTGTTCCTCAAAAAGGAGTTTATTCCAAGGATTACATTTTAGCCTTGATTGCCAAGTACGGTGTTGCTTGCGGCGTTGGCTACGTGGTGGAATATCGTGGACAAGCAATTGATGCACTGAGCATGGAAGAGCGCATGACCATCTGCAATATGTCCATCGAGTTTGGATCCAAGATGGGGATTATGAATCCGGATCAAACCACCTATGATTATCTCAAGGGACGGGAGTGTGTTCCAGAGGACTTTGAAGAGGCTGTGGCTGATTGGAAAACAATTGTCAGTGATGAGGATGCTGTTTACGATAAGGTTATCCAGATGGATGTCTCAGACTTGGCTCCCATGGTGACCTGGGGAACCAATCCTGCTATGGGCGTTGACTTTGACAGTAGCTTCCCAGAAATTAAGGATATGAATGATGAGCGTGCCTACAATTACATGGATTTGGAGCCTGGTCAAAAGCCAGCAGATATTGAACTAGGCTATATCTTTATCGGTTCTTGTACCAATGCTCGTCTCAGCGACTTGCAACTGGCTGCGCGATTTGTCAAAGGAAAGAAAATTGCTCCCAACTTAACGGCTATCGTAGTCCCAGGTTCTCGTCCTGTCAAACGAGCTGCTGAGAAGTTGGGCTTGGACAAGGTATTTCTAGATGCTGGATTTGAGTGGAGAGACCCTGGTTGCTCCATGTGTCTGGGGATGAATCCTGACAAGGTTCCAGATGGCGTTCACTGCGCCTCAACAAGCAACCGCAACTTTGAAGACAGACAGGGATTTGGGGCTAAGACCCATCTCTGTAGTCCAGCTATGGCAGCTGCGGCAGCTATTGCAGGGCGTTTCGTAGATGTTCGGCAAATGCCAGAAGCCCAGTAAGGAGAGGATATGGAGAAATTTATAGTTTATACGGGAACGACCGTTCCTCTCATGAATGATAACATCGACACCGACCAAATCCTACCCAAGCAGTTTCTTAAGTTAATTGATAAAAAAGGCTTTGGTAAGTACCTCATGTATGCTTGGCGTTATCTGGATGATCTCTATACTGAGGACCCCGACTTTGTCTTTAATAGACCTGAATATCGGAAAGCTAGTATCCTCATATCAGGGGATAACTTTGGGGCAGGTTCTTCGAGGGAACATGCAGCTTGGGCTCTAGCGGACTATGGTTTTAAGGTCGTGATTGCAGGGTCTTTTGGGGACATTCATTACAATAATGAACTCAATAATGGCATGTTACCAATTGTTCAGCCTAGAGAGATTAGAGAGAAACTAGCTCAGCTCAAACCGACTGACCAGGTAACTGTGGACTTGGAACAACAGAAAATCATCTCCCCAGTTGGAGAATTCACTTTCGAAATCGATAGCGAATGGAAACACAAGCTCTTAAATGGTTTGGATGATATTGGAATTACCTTGCAGTATGAAGACTTGATTTCTGCTTATGAAAAACAACGACCAGCCTACTGGCAGGATTAGAAGAAAAATAGAAAAGGAAATAGAACTATGACAAAACACATTCAATGGAAGGGAACACTTTCACAAGAAGGATATGAAATTTTAAAAGGTGAGGGGGGATGTATCGTTTGCCCTACTAAAGTTGGTTACATCATCATGACTAGTGACAAGGCAGGTCTTGAACGTAAGTTTGAAGCTAAAGAACGTAACCGTAACAAACCAGGTGTTGTTCTCTGCGGTAGCATGGATGAGCTTCGTGCTTTAGCACAACTCAATCCAGAAATTGAAGCCTTTTACCAAAAACATTGGGACGAAGATATTCTTCTTGGTTGTATCCTTCCTTGGAAACCAGAAGCCTTTGAAAAACTAAAAGCATATGGGGATGGCCGTGAAGAACTGATGACTGACGTGCGTGGTACTAGCTGTTTTGTTATCAAGTTTGGGAAAGCTGGTGAACAATTGGCTGCCAAACTTTGGGAAGAAGGCAAGATGGTTTATGCCTCATCAGCTAACCCATCTGGAAAAGGAAACCGTGGTAAGGTAGAAGGGATCGGAGAACGCATCGAAGGGGCAGTTGACCTTGTTATCGAGGCAGACGACTATGTGGCATCTATCCAGCCTGACAAAACGATTGAAACTCGCTACGAGCAAGGCGTGATGGTGTCTATGGTCGATAAAGATGGCAAACTCATCCCAGAACAAGGGGGAGCACGATCAACTTCACCAGCTCCAGTTGTAATCCGTAAAGGGCTTGACATTGATAAGATTATGATGCACCTGTCAGATACCTTTAACTCATGGGACTACCGTCAGGGCGAGTATTATTAGGATAGAGAAGAAGTGGGGAGAAAATAATTTCCTCTCTTTCTTTTATTTTTAACACAAGTAAAACCCGAACAATATATTTCAATTCATAAAATAATTTGACAAAAACTGTACTTTGGTTTATAATAAATTAAGGAAACGTCGGAAAAGGCGTAGTGATGCGAGAGCATAGGTAGGTCATTACAAAAGAAACGAGACATCGATATGTTAAATGAATTTCCAATTTTTGATTACGAAGATATTCAATTGATTCCAAATAAATGTGTCATTAAAAGCCGTGCAGAAGCGGATACAAGTGTCACTTTAGGAAATCACACCTTTAAACTACCTGTTGTGCCAGCGAATATGCAGACGATTTTGGATGAAAATGTAGCAGAGCAACTGGCTAAAGGTGGTTACTTCTACATTATGCACCGTTTTGATGAGGCAGGACGCATTCCTTTTATTAAACGCATGCACGATCAAGGACTCATTGCTTCTATCTCTGTCGGTGTTAAGGACTATGAGTATGATTTTGTTAGCCAGCTCAAGGCTGATGCTCCTGAGTATATCACTATTGATATTGCTCATGGTCATGCGGATAGCGTGATTTCTATGATTCAACACATCAAGAAAGAATTGCCAGATACCTTTGTCATTGCTGGAAATGTGGGAACACCAGAAGCCGTGCGTGAATTGGAAAATGCTGGTGCGGATGCTACTAAGGTTGGAATCGGTCCTGGTAAGGTTTGTATCACCAAGGTCAAGACTGGTTTTGGTACAGGTGGTTGGCAGTTGGCTGCTCTCCGTTGGTGTGCCAAGGCTGCACGTAAACCAATCATTGCAGATGGAGGAATTCGTACTCACGGTGATATTGCCAAATCTATCCGCTTCGGTGCTAGCATGGTCATGATTGGTTCCCTCTTTGCAGGACATATTGAAAGTCCAGGGAAAACGATTGAAGTCGATGGTGAACAATTCAAAGAATACTATGGTTCAGCTTCACAATATCAAAAGGGTGCTTACAAAAATGTGGAAGGCAAACGTATCTTGCTTCCTGCTAAAGGTCATCTGCAAGACACTTTAACTGAGATGGAACAAGACCTTCAAAGTGCTATTTCTTATGCAGGTGGACGTCAGGTTGCTGACCTTAAACACGTTGATTATGTTATCGTGAAAAACTCGATCTGGAATGGGGATACTTCCCACTAAGACGGGCTATCTCACTAGAAAAAACTTGTTATTAGAGCAAATTTCTGTTATAATAAAACAAGTTTCCACCCTTAGTGTAATGGATATCACGTAAGATTCCGGTTCTTGAGATGGGGGTTCGATTCCCTCAGGGTGGATGTAAACATCCTAAAAAGCCTTTAATAGGGCTTTTTGTTTATCCTGCCTCAAATTTGCCCCTAATACTCTTCGAAAATCTCTTCAAACCACGTCAACGTCGCCTTACCGTAGATATATGTAACTG
>NZ_VMMR01000001.1:18767-53346 GCF_013277285.1 Streptococcus sp. 339
TTTTCATTGAGTATAAAACTGAAAATCTCTGTCTAAAGAATGCCCAAATCACTTCCAGTCCCGTTTTAAAGTGACTCAGGGGGCTTTTTTTGATATAATAAAAAGGACTGTTATCAGTTAGAAAGAGGTTGGTATGAAAGAATTACAAACTGTACTAAAGAACCATTTTGCAATCGAATTTGCAGACAAAAAGTTACTGGAAACTGCTTTTACTCATACGAGTTATGCCAATGAGCACCGCCTCTTAAAAATTTCACACAATGAACGCTTGGAATTTTTAGGAGACGCTGTTCTACAGTTATTGATTTCAGAATATCTGTATAAAAAATATCCTAAAAAACCTGAGGGTGACTTGTCTAAACTCCGTGCTATGATTGTCCGCGAGGAGAGTTTGGCTGGTTTTGCGCGTGATTGCCAGTTTGATCAATTTATCAAGCTGGGTAAGGGGGAAGAAAAGTCTGGTGGGCGCAATCGTGATACCATTCTTGGTGATGCCTTTGAAGCCTTTCTTGGTGCCCTCCTTTTGGACAAGGATGTGGCCAAGGTCAAGGAATTTATCTATCAAGTCATGATTCCTAAGGTTGAAGCAGGCGAGTTTGAGATGATTACAGACTACAAAACCCATCTCCAAGAGTTACTTCAGGTCAATGGAGATGTGGCTATTCGTTATCAGGTAATTTCTGAAACGGGTCCTGCCCACGATAAGGTTTTTGATGTAGAAGTTCTGGTTGAAGGTAAGAGTATTGGTCAAGGACAAGGTCGATCAAAAAAACTAGCAGAGCAGGAAGCTGCTAAAAATGCAGTTGAGAAAGGGCTGGATTCATGTATTTAAAGGAAATTGAAATTCAGGGATTCAAGTCTTTCGCTGATAAAACCAAGGTTGTGTTTGACCAAGGGGTTACAGCAGTTGTGGGGCCAAATGGATCAGGAAAGTCCAATATTACAGAAAGTCTTCGTTGGGCCTTGGGGGAGTCTAGTGTCAAGAGTCTCCGTGGGGGCAAGATGCCGGATGTCATCTTTGCTGGAACAGAAAGTCGCAAATCGCTCAATTATGCTTTTGTAGTTGTGACTCTGGATAATCATGACGGATTTATCAAGGATGCAGGTCAAGAAATCAGGGTAGAACGCCATATCTATCGTAGTGGTGATAGCGAATACAAGATTGACGGCAAGAAAGTGCGTCTGCGTGATATTCATGATCTTTTCTTGGATACAGGTTTGGGACGCGATTCCTTCTCTATCATTTCCCAAGGGAAGGTTGAGGAGATTTTCAACTCCAAGCCTGAGGAACGCCGAGCTATTTTTGAAGAAGCTGCAGGTGTTTTGAAATACAAGACTCGCAGAAAAGAAACTGAGAGCAAATTGCAACAAACTCAGGATAATCTAGACCGCTTAGAGGACATTATCTATGAGTTGGATAATCAAATCAAGCCTCTTGAGAAGCAAGCAGAAAATGCTCGTAAGTTTTTAGATTTGGAAGGTCAACGCAAGGCTATTTACTTGGATGTCCTTGTTGCTCAAATCAAGGAAAATAAGTCTGAACTAGGGTCGACAGAAGAAGAGTTGGTACAGGTTCAGGAACTCTTGACAAGCTATTACCAAAAGCGTGAAAAATTAGAAGAAGAAAATCAAACTCTTAAAAAGCAACGCCAAGATTTACAGGCTGAAATGGCTAAAGACCAAGGCAGTTTGATGGATTTGACCAGTCTGATTAGTGATTTAGAGAGAAAATTAGCCCTATCGAAATTAGAATCTGAGCAAGTAGCCCTCAATCAACAGGAAGCACAAGCTCGTTTGGCTGCTTTGGAGGATAAGAGAAATTTACTCAGCCAAGAAAAATCTGATAAAGAAAGCTCTTTAGCTCTGTTAGAGGAAAATCTAGTCCAAAATAATCAAAAACTCAATCGTTTAGAAGCTGAATTGCTAGCTTTTTCAGATGATCCTGATCAAATGATTGAGCTCTTACGCGAACGCTTTGTAGCTCTTTTACAAGAAGAAGCGGATGTCTCAAACCAACTGACCCGCATCGAGAATGAGTTGGAAAATAGTCGTCAGCTTTCTCAAAAACAAGCAGATCAATTACAAAAACTCAAAGAACAGCTGGCTACAGCTAAAGAGAAGGCTAGTCAGCAAAAGGCGGAGCTTGAAACTGCTAAGGAGCAGGTTCAAAAATTATTGGCTGACTACCAAGCTATTGCCAAGGAGCAAGAGGAGCAGAAATCTTCCTATCAAGCTCAACAAAGTCAACTATTTGACCGTCTGGATAATCTCAAAAACAAGCAGGCCAGAGCTCAAAGTTTGGAAAATATCCTTAGAAATCACAGTAACTTTTATGCAGGTGTTAAGACTGTTCTCCAAGAAAAAGTCCGCCTTGGTGGTATTATTGGTGCTGTTAGTGAGCACCTGACCTTTGATGTGCATTATCAAACTGCCTTGGAAATTGCGCTTGGAGCAAGCAGTCAGCACATCATTGTAGAAGATGAGAACGCGGCGACTAAGGCGATTGATTTCCTCAAACGAAACAGAGCAGGTCGTGCAACCTTCCTTCCTTTGACAACGATCAAGGCGCGTACGATTTCTAGTCAGAACCAAGGTGCTATCGCTGGAAGCCCAGGTTTCCTTGGGATGGCAGATGAGTTGGTGACATTCGATAATAGGTTGGAAGCTATTTTCAAGAATTTGCTAGCTATAACAGCTATCTTTGATACAGTAGAACATGCTCGTGCAGCAGCTCGCCAGGTTCGTTATCAGGTTCGCATGGTGACACTGGACGGGACAGAGCTACGCACAGGTGGTTCCTATGCAGGTGGAGCCAATCGTCAGAATAACAGTATTTTTATCAAGCCAGAACTGGAGCAATTGCAAAAAGAAATTGCTGAAGAAGAAGTAAGCTTACGTTCAGAAGAAGCGAGTTTGAAGAACTTGCAAGACGAGATGGCTAGATTGACCGAATCATTAGAAGCCATCAAATCTCAGGGTGAGCAGGCTCGTATTCAGGAGCAGGGCTTGTCCCTCGCTTATCAGCAGACCAGTCAGCAAGTCGAAGAATTAGAAACTCTTTGGAAACTCCAAGAAGAGGAATTAGATCGTCTTTCTGAGGGAGATTGGCAAGCAGATAAGGAAAAATGCCAAGCACGCCTTGCTACTATTTCCAGTGACAAGCAAAATCTAGAAGCTGAGATTGAAGAGATTAAGTCTAACAAAAATGCCATCCAAGAACGTTATCAGAACTTGCAAGAACAGGTAGCGCAAGCTCGCTTGCTTAAGACAGAACTGCAAGGGCAAAAACGTTATGAAGTTGCTGATATTGAACGTTTAGGCAAAGAATTGGACAATTTAGATATAGAACAAGAGGAAATCCAGCGTCTTCTTCAAGAAAAGGTTGACAATCTTGAGAAAGTTGATACGAATTTGCTCAGTCAACAGGTAGAAGAAGCCAAAACTCAGAAAACAAACCTCCAACAAGGTTTGATTCGCAAGCAGTTTGAGTTGGATGATATTGAAGGCCAGCTGGATGATATTGCTAGTCATTTGGATCAGGCTCGCCAACAGAATGAGGAATGGATTCGCAAGCAAACACGTGCTGAAGCTAAGAAAGAAAAGGTCAGCGAGCGCTTACGCCATTTACAAAGCCAATTAACAGACCAGTACCAGATTAGCTATACTGAAGCACTAGAAAAGGCACATGAATTGGAAAATCTTAATCTGGCAGAGCAAAAGGTTAAGGATTTGGAGAAGGCTATTCGCTCACTGGGTCCAGTCAACTTGGAAGCTATTGACCAGTACGAAGAAGTTCACAGCCGTCTGGATTTCCTAAATAGCCAGAGAGATGATATTTTGTCAGCGAAAAACCTGCTCCTTGAGACCATTACAGAGATGAATGATGAGGTTAAGGAACGCTTTAAATCAACTTTTGAAGCCATTCGTGAGTCCTTTAAAGTGACCTTCAAACAGATGTTTGGCGGAGGTCAGGCAGACTTGATATTGACTGAGGGCGACCTTTTAACAGCTGGTGTGGAGATTTCTGTTCAACCTCCAGGTAAGAAAATCCAGTCGCTTAATCTCATGAGTGGTGGGGAAAAAGCCTTATCAGCTCTTGCCTTGCTCTTCTCCATTATTCGTGTCAAGACCATTCCATTTGTCATCTTGGATGAGGTGGAAGCTGCGCTGGATGAAGCCAATGTTAAACGTTTTGGGGATTACCTCAATCGATTTGACAAGGACAGCCAGTTTATCGTTGTGACCCACCGTAAAGGAACCATGGCAGCGGCTGATTCCATCTATGGAGTGACCATGCAAGAGTCAGGTGTCTCAAAAATTGTTTCAGTTAAGTTAAAAGATTTAGAAGGTATTGAAGGATGACAATTAAACTAGTAGCAACAGAAATCGGAATAAGTAAATTGATACAATAGCCTATAAAGAAAGCCTTGAAATTTAGCTGATTTCAGGGCTTTTTAACTGTCTATTGCTATCAGGGTAAAATCATTAGAGATGTTGTGAGTTTATGGAGACACCCTTGATTTGTAAAATGTTAAATAGTAGAGAATCATTTCATCTATTCTTTGTTTACCAGTTTATCGAAATGGCTAGTATAGTGTAATTTTAACTTGTCTTCTCCTAAAATATCAAGCACTTGTATGGCCTGTTTCATTTTTTCAATTCCGCTATCTGAATGACGTTTAAATTCAAAGTAACCAGTTGCATAGAGAAAAACTGTCTGTTCATAAAAGTTTAATTCATTATCTAATAATGCTTTTATCTCGGAGATTAGATAAGTACAGTTTGAAAATTCTTCTTTACCTATGCTCAGGATTAGACAATTGATGGCCAGTTGAGTGACAATTCGCTTATTTGTTTTATTCAATGAAGAGTAGATGTAATTGTTCAACATTTCCTTTGTTAATAGGAAGTAGGAGTTGTAGTTTATTGTTCGTACACAGTTACCTAATAAAGTGATTTCATAGTAACCCCATTTTTCAACTTTGAAGAGATAATCTGTCAATTGAAGTAATTCTTTATTTGATGGAATAATGCTGGAATCCATTGTATGTAGAATGGATTTTATCATTGTTTTCTCGAACGAATTTAAAGTGTAATGTGATGAGTCAGAAAGTAGAGCGGCTATATTATTGATGTTTTGTGATGAATATTGCTTACGAATATATTGAACCAAATTAGCGAATAATTCAGTATTAGTATAATCTTCATCATGTAAAATAAGAAACTCATCTAAAGTAATGTGTAATTTGTCTAAAATATTGATAAGTCGAATACAAGATATCTCTGATTCCCCACGTTCGAATCTAGATATTTGAGATTTTGAAAGATGTTCATCTGCTACAGAGCATAGACTAATTTGTTTTCCTTTACGAACTTTTCTAAGTGTGATGCCAAGTTTTAATTTCATAATTTCCCATTTTCCCAACAAAAATTAAATCCGTTTTTATTTATTGTACAATAAATAAAAACGGAAAGGAAGTCCGAGTATGAAGAAAATTTCAAAATTTTTGCCGATTTTGGTTTTGGTGATGGATATTATCATAATTGTTGGTGGGTAAAATGCTTAAGTGTACACTTAAGTCTTTAGAATATTCTAAAGACTTAAGATTTTATAGATACATAGTATAAAATACGGTATTTATAATTTGGGAGGCTTTAATTGAAAAAACAGAATTTATTTAAAATATCAAATAATGTACAAGAGTATTCGAATGCTTTTAATACTATGGGTTTAAATTTTCAAGGAGAAATTCCTGTTTTTGTTGACCACAAAAGAGAAGATTTACTTCATAATATTAAGCGAATTAACAATGAATATTCCGAATGCTATAAAACAACGCCAATTTACCAATGCGATGCAGGGATCACTCTATCTTCTGATTTAGAGTTTTATAAAAACTGTAGGTTATTTTGTAAGAAGTGGGTGACCTCTTTAAATGAGATGATAAACATAGAAAATCTGGTAGTAATAGGACTATATAAAGATTTTTCACAATATAAAATTTTGACTATATTAGAATATTGTAAGAAAAATAATATTGAACTGTACATACTGACAGGAAGAGATCTATCTTCATTGTCTTGGATGATAGGAAAGCAGTTTTACTCAAAAAGTGAAAAAGAAGTACGAAAAGCAGTCTTTTCGCATAAAAAGTTAAATGAATTTAGTGAAACAAAAAACAAATGGGATATTTTTGATATAAAAAGGCTTGAAAATGAAAATATAAAAAATCTTTTGGAAGAAAAATCTTGGTCAGAATTAGTTTTTCATGGACATGGAAAAGAAGATCATCTAAATTTAGCTGATTTCACTTTGCATGGTTTTAATAAATTAATTCCTCAACAAGAAAAATTTGCTCCTTCTTGGGGCCATCAAGGGCAATCTTTTTTTAAGGATGAGAGTAAAGCAATACGTATTAGCTCTATAAATGTTGAAACATTATTTTTATTATCTTGTAGTAATTTTCCGTTTAATGATTGTAGATTGTATGATTCTAGATTCAACTTAACATTAGATGCTATCGATGGAATAGCAAGAAATATTGTTGCTTCTATTGCTGTTCAATCGATTGATAATCCAGAGATATATGAAATTTTTTCAGATTCAAATTTGACAAATATTGGAACCAAACTTCATAATAAGTTAAATGATGTACAGCCGTTTGTTTCAATTGTTAATATTGGACTTCCAAATACTAGAAAAGTAGATCAATCACTTGAAAATATAAATGGGATTGTCCGATTAACCCAAAGTAGCAAAATGATTTTATCGCGACTTGCTTCATATGTTTCGTCTGGGTTATTAAGTAGTGAACATGAGGTAAAAAAGTTATCTAATAATGTTTTAGCAGATTACATGCAAATGACACGCAGAGGTACCTATGGAGTGACAGAAGAAAAATATTTAGATTTTGAACGAAATTTAATAAATAGAGTAAATCCTATTTCTAAAAAGATAGCTGAAATAATGATTCAGAATCAAAATGACGAGCTTTTCGAATTTGATCGATATAATATTTTTAGGTCTATAATTGATGAAAGTAGTATTTTCAAAAAAATATGTTGTTGTGGAAGTTCGGGTGTTGGTTGCAACTATATTCCAGAAACTAACAATTTATTCAATATTAATTCTTTCTATTGTTATAGGTGCGGTGATAAAAATACTTCAATGACAGGCATGCCAGAAGTAGATTTTATGTGTGATAATTATGATAGAGAAAGATTAAGAATAAAATATAAGATTGTTATTACTCCACAACATAGAGGAGATGTTTACTTAGGAGTACAGCTACCAACATATGTAGAAAAGTCATCAAATACCTCACCAGAGTTGAAAAGAATACGTTTTAAAAATATTGGAACTAAAGTAGTTGAAGGAGAGATCTGTTTTAACGAGGATACTTTACTTCAAAGCTATTATCTTAAGCTATTTATTATTCAGAATGGGGGAATAGCTATTAGTAGATGTTTCTTCAATTTAATAAATAATTGTGAGGGAAAGTTTGAAAAAATATAAATGTAATATATTTATTATTTACTCTAATTTTGAGTAATTGAAACACGAGGAGTATTCCTTCACCAAATTTGAGAAAGGCCTATTTCTTTTTATAAACAAGTCGCTTATCTAATAATAAATTTACTAATTATAATCTTAAGAAATCGTAAAGCAATACAAGATATCAGATATTTATCTGTAAATCTATTAATTAGCATTCTAGTCTTATCTTCATTATAAAATCAGTATTTTGAGATGTACAAGACAAGCTTCCTAGTTTTCTCTTTGATTTTTTTAGTATTATGGTCACAGTTGGTTGTACCTAATAGGATGAACTACAGTTATAATGATGGATTTTTTCAAATGTATTGGCTGAAGCACTCACTTAATCGCCTCGTCGCGATTTGTAATAGTGATATGTTTTCACGTTTTATATTATAGTTTTAAACAAAGAGCACAATACTTTTTAACTCAGTGTTGTGCATTGAATGAAACGAAAGAAAGGAATGAATAACAATGGATATTTTTTTAGGTACACCAATCACAGGAATAATTAATCCGAACTTGAAAAGTCCGTTAGAAACTGCGACAAAGTCCAGAATTAAGGGGATTATTTCTGATTTGAGATCGTATGGTCATAATGTGTTTTGTGTTCTAGAGGAAGAAGAATTTGGCAAAAAGATTGCAGATTCTTT
Organism: Streptococcus sp. 339; assembly: GCF_013277285.1. Lineage (NCBI taxonomy): Bacteria > Bacillati > Bacillota > Bacilli > Lactobacillales > Streptococcaceae > Streptococcus > Streptococcus sp. 339. The sequence continues at coordinate 26,958 of NZ_VMMR01000001.1, forward strand.
AGAATGTACCCTTAGAGATTATTCGATACCGAAACAAAGTAATGTATATATTACTTTTCCAAATAATAGTTATGGATGTGCTGTGGAACTTGGTTGGGCTTCAGCGCACTCTATTCCTATTGTCTTAGGAATTAACAAAAGAATCGGTTCAAAAACACCATTGTATGAAGGTTTACACACAACAGGTACTCAGGTTCATGTTATTTATTATGATTCTGAAGATGAGTTTCCAGATAAACTTGAATGGTTAAAAATATTAAAGTACATAGAAAAGCATATATTTATTAGGTGATTGTTATGAGAATTTTGACAGTAACTACAAATTTTGGTTTTGGTCCGTCTTCCAAATTATATTCTATTATCAAAGAGCTATTGAAGATGGGATATAAAGAGATTACATTTTGCGGAAATGGAGAATCTATAAATTTTTTTAAGACCAACTTTGGTAATAGATTAGAATACATCGAGTGTGATACTGATGAAATTAGGTCTGAAAGCTTTTTGAAAATAGTAGATATTAAGAATTATGAACTCTTAATTAATGTTATGAATCTGAATATTCCTAAAATTCAACGAGATACAAATTTAAATGTAAAAAGTGTATTTGTTGATAGTCTAAGTTGGATGTGGGAAAAACCCCTAGATGGGATTAACGAATATGATATTTATTTTGTTCAAAATGCTTTTATTGATCCCAATAATTTATCGCAGTATAAGAATATCCAAACAATAAATCCTATTATTAATACGGAAGGAATAACAAAAACAAAAGATTTCAAAAACAATAAAATTCTATTAAATTTCGCTGGTATAGTTACTCCATATGAAAATGATGTATTTTTCAAAAAGTACATGTTATTTTATCTAAAACTTTTTTCAAAAATACCTAATATTGATAAATATGAGATTGATTGTGCTTGTAACATGACGCAGAAAAAATGGATTGAATCAAACAACCGTTTTGACTACAATGTTACATTTAAAGTAATGTCCCATAAAGAGTTTCTATCAGCGTCATGTGAAGCAAGTAGGATATTTACAACACCTGGTTTGACATTTTATTTAGAGAGTTTAGAATTAGGCTTAAAACCACATTATTTTTTGCCTTCAAATTATTCTCAGGCATTATTGCTTGAAAAATATAATCAAATCTCTGGGAATTGTAATACCTTATCTAAGTATGGATATTTATTTTCAACAGATGAGTTACTTGAAGAAAGTGAAGGTGTGACTAAAGTAAGAGAAGCATTTTCTAATATTAGTACAAGATATAAAGAAGAAATCTTCGACAATATAATATCATATATTAATGAAGGTTCGGTGTATGAATCAAAAAATGAAATTCAATATAAGGAAGAGAGCGGTATTCGTTCAATTATTAGAATTATGCTTGAAAAAGGACTATTGAAAGGAAGATAATACATGCCTGTGATTGAAGATATTGATTTTTCCAATTTACTAGTGAAAAAAATGTATAAAAAAGATTTAAATCAGATAATTTCATTAAATGACTTAAATTATGATGCTAGTTTTAGGGATAATTTAATAGTTTTTGATGAAACAAGTAATTTTTCTCCAAATAACAGTCTTGTTGTTGGGGGGGGCTTGTATTGATCGCTGTGATGCAAAAATTGATAATCTGGCTATCAATTTTTACTTTGATATACTGATGCCTATTAATGAGGCCATCATGAAAAATTTAAATTGTGCAATATATGTGGATACACCTATTGAATCATGTAAAGATGATTGTGAAAAAGAAAGATGGCAACAATTTGTTAAACGCTTAGAAATATTTTTTGAACAGCTAGGAAAACGTGTAGGCATTGAAATAAAAATAATTCGAAGAGATTTATCTTATAAAATGATTGATAAGATATTAAAAAAACATAACTTTAGTGATGATGAATTAAAAGGTTTGTATGATTTAGTGCCTAGTGCAAAGAATATTGTATTTGGACCAGAACTATTACTTCATTTTCGTAGATCAATCATTTCGTATTTACCAGAATTCATTTCAGAATATTTTGAAGAAAATTTTGAAGAAATTATAGTTTGTGAAGAGTTAAGTCAGTGTAAAGCAATTGGCAAAGCCTGGAGAATCAGTAATAAAATATATCCCAAAATATATATAGATATGCCATCTCTTAGTTGTAGAAATCGCATGCATAGGAGTAATAATGGGAAAATAGGTATTTTTGAATCAGCATCTTTGAATAAAACTAGAAAATCTGATCCATTGTTTCATGAATTTATGAATAGAATAGAATTGGAAGCTATTTTTAAATCTTTTGATGTTGATAATTTTTGGTTAGTAAAAGATGAATTAGAAGGAATGTGGTATGAGAAGCAATAAAATTTCATCAGAGTTAAAATATTATCTATATATCATTTTTACAAATTTACGATTTACTAGAATAGTAAATATTATCTTTATTGTTCAGTTTTTGGGATTATCTTTAGTACAATTTGCATTTTTTCAATCTATTTTTCTATTTTCACAATTAGTTTCAGAGATTCCCTCCGGAATTTTAGGAGATAGGTTTAGTAAGAAGAAAATCGTTCTATTGGGACTAGTTCTGTTATCAATTACTCCATTATTAACTCTTTCATCAATCTTGCTAATGAAGGACTATGTTTACTATGTTATACTAGGTGCATTTGTTTTAGAAGGAGTAGGAAATGCTTTTTTAAGTGGAGCTGATGATGCCTTGTTTTTTGAATCTCTAAGAAGTGAAGGCAAGGAGGAGAGTTATGGGAAAATACGAGGAAAGTTACAATTAATCAGCGCTCTGACTTTGGGGATTGCTACATTTATAGGAGGTGGTTTATATAGCATTACAAGATGTTTACCATATTTTATACAATCTTTTACACTTATAGGTTCAATGATAATCATCATATCTATTCCAGATAATCAGAAACACTCTATAGAAGATCTTAATCAAAATGGTGTTCCGAAATTTAAAGAATTATTTTCAGTTTTTCATAGGTTGCTAAAATCTACTAAAATTCTTTTCATGTTCGCTTTTACTACGGTTATTGTCTCAGCAATTAACGTAGTATTTGCTTTATTACCAGATTATTTTTCTAAAATAGGATTTTCTACATCTATTAATGGAGCTATGTTTATGATTTATAGTATCATTGGTGGCATAGTAGCAACTCAAGCTTATAAAATATCAAAAATAAGAGTTTCTAAATTAATTATGCTGCTATCATTGATACTAATGATTTCCATTATTTTTCAAATTTTGCCTTTCAATGCCACATTTATATTTAGTTTTCTACTGTTGTACATTATCATAGATATTCTTGATCCTATTATCATGGAGATGTTACATCTTTGGGTTGATGACAATTCAAGAGCAACAGTTATATCAGGACTATCCTTTTCAATTAGTCTTGTTACAATGTTGGTAAATCCGATAATTGGTGTAGGAATTCAAATATTTAATATGAGAATAACTATCTTATTGATTTCTTGTTTTATGATTGTAATGATATTAATCTCGTATATGTTAATAGAAAAAACTAAAAGGAGTAAAAAACATGAAAACAGAGAATAAGGCTTATTTAGGTGATTCCAGAGCTATGGAAGATGTAGAAAATGATTCTGTTGATTTAATAATCACTTCTCCACCATATTTTAATTTAGTTGATTATCAACACGATGATCAGATTGGGTTAACAGAAACATATAAAGGCTATATTCAGAGTCTAAATAGTGTTTGGGAAAGATGTAGTAAAATATTAAAAGAAACAGGAACAATTTGCATCAATATTTGCAGTTCTGTAGAAATTAGCAGAAAAAATCAAAATATGTATTACGATATCAAACATGAAATTGAAAAATTCTTTGCGGAGCATAATTTCTATATTGAAGGGACAATAATATGGAATTTGAATAATACTTCATATATCAAAAATCAAGTTGAAAAATATCCTTCAAGTTATTCGAATAATGAGTCTTTGATTCTAAATAACTATGAATACATATTGATTTTTAAGAAAAAGTCAGAATTTATAGTGTGGGATAGAAACATTGAGGGCACTAAATTTATTGACTGCATTTGGAATATACCTTGGGATTATTCTACAAGACCACCAGCTTTTCCAGAACAAATTGTCAATCAACTTATTGATATTTATTCTCTGGAAGGTGATGTTGTGTTGGATCCGTTTATGGGGCAAGCGACTACATCTTTGTGTGCTTTTAAGAAAAATAGAAAGTTCATTACCTATGAATTAAATCCAACCACTTATAAATTAGGTTTAAAAAAACTAAATCAAGTGGGTGCGCTGAATGTAAACAGATAAGAAAGTAGTAGAAGGTCTATTATGAAAATAACTACAGTTGGTATGGGGTACGTCGGTTTGACTTTATCTGTCCTGTTATCTCAGGAACATGACGTGGTTGGATTAGACATTAATTTACAGAAAGTCGAACAGCTTAATAATAAAATTTGTCCATTTATCGACTATGAGTTGGAGAGATATTTTTTAAATAAAGATTTGAAATTCGAAGCTTGTATTTATGATGAGAAGTACTTTGAAAAAGTTGATTGTATCATAATAGCAATACCAACAGACTTTGATGAAAATAAAGGAGTATTAGATACTGAGGGTATAGAATCAGTTATAGCTGATTGCCTAAGTATTAATCCTGTTGCATATATAGTTATAAAATCTACAGTGCCAATCGGATTTACGAATTATTTGAATACAAAATTTCACACAGATCGGATCATTTTTTCTCCAGAGTTTTTGCGTGAAGGAAAAGCATTATTAGATAACTTATTTCCATCTAGAATTATTTTGGGAGGGAGAGCTGAATATTGTCAAAGATTTGGAAGATTATTATCGGAGTTCTCGTTAAATGAAGTTGCCCCGATTCTACTGACAAATTCAGCTGAAGCTGAAGCAATTAAGTTATTTTCAAATTCATACCTTGCAATGAGAATTGCGTTCTTCAATGAAATTGATAGTTTTTCCATTATGAAAGGGTTAAATACTAAAAATATCATTGAAGGAATTTGTTCTGAAGAAAGAATCGGAGAATTTTACAATAATCCTAGTTTTGGTTATGGAGGATACTGTTTACCTAAAGATACAAAACATATGTTAAGTGAATGTGAAGGCCTTCCAACTGTTTTGTTAGATTCTATTGTATTAAGTAACCAAAAAAGATCAGAGTTTATAGCAACACAAATAACAAAAAATAATATATACAATGTAGGCATTTATCGTTTGCTAGCTAAAAAAGATTCTGATAATATTCGTGATTCGTCAACTGAAAATGTGATTAAACAATTAACGAAATATAATGTAAATATTATTATTTATGAACCGTTTTTGTCTTCAAAAGAGATTTTTGATGCTAAAGTTGTAACGAATCTGGAAGAATTTAAAAAAACATCGGATGTTATTATTTCAAATAGAATTTCAGATGAATTGTCTGATGTATTAGAAAAAGTTTATACAAGAGATATATTTAATAGGGATTAAATAATAATATTTTACTTTTGAGAAGTTGCGATAACATAATATTTGAGAAAATCAAAGTATATTACGATTTATAGCGAAATGAAATAAAAATTGAACAAATTTATTGGGGAAGTTAAACCAATTTCTAACAATGTTTTAGAAACAACGGTGTACTATTTCAATGTCAATATACTATGTTATAACATGTTTTTTATAAGATAAGTAACTATAGAAGAAAAGTTTCTATAACAACCTCTTCCTCATCCGAAAGAAACCTCTTATTGGGTCTTAAAAAGTGATAGCCAGCAGACCTATTATTAGACTTTTTTGTCAGGGAAAGATGAGCAACAAGGTATCACGCTTTACCATCATGATCAGCGACGGAGTGGTTTAGTAGTGCAGGAATCTCATGGAGCTTATTCTGCTTATGCGATAGCAGTCCAAGGTTTAGGAGCAAAGCGATGCTAAGCTTGGTAAACTGCGAGATGCTCGTCCGCTTATCGTCAACTGGAAGAAGCTGCACTTGTTGGTTGTTGGGCACATGTGAGAAAGGAGTTTTTTGAAGCGACGCCCAAGCAAGTGGGGAAATCATCGTTAGGTGCTAAAGGCTTAGCTTATTGATGGGATACATTGTCGATTGATGAACGACTACAGAAACGTCAAGAAAAGCTCCAACCCTGAATGGAAGACTTCTTTGTTTGGTGCCGGATCCAGTCAGTTTTACAGGGTTCAGAACTAGGGAAGGCTATTGAATACAGGCTCAATTCTGAAGAAACCTTTAAGACAATTTTGAAAGACGAGCATCTCTTCCTTGTTATTGGACGATAAACAAGTGGAACTTACTCTGACTTGGAATTCCACTTGTTTTTTCGATTTTTATCAGATTAATTTCAACTTTTATTGGCGGTGGAAGTTAGTTTGGGAATTTAGAAAAAATCCAGTTATACTAAAGGGTTAAGTAATATTGGATAAAAATTAAGTGATAAAGTCGGGAGTTTATCAAGCGTCTAATCTCAAATGGATTAGGCGCTATTTGCTTTTTCTATGGTATAATAGAAGGTGGATTTATTAATTGGAGTATGAAGAATTTATGATTAAATTAGTAGCAACGGATATGGACGGAACCTTCCTAGATGGGAATGGACGCTTTGATATGGATTGCCTCAAGTCTCTTTTGGCTTCCTACAAGGAAAAAGGGATTTACTTTGCGGTGGCTTCGGGGCGCGGATTTCTATCCTTAGAAAAATTATTTGCTGATGTTCGTGATGACATTATTTTCATCGCGGAAAATGGCAGTTTGGTCGAATATCAAGGTCAGGACTTGTATGAAGCGACCATGTCTCGTGAGTTCTATCTATCAACTTTTGAAAAGCTGAAAACGTCACCTTATGTAGATATTAATAAATTGCTCTTGACGGGGAAAAAAGGCTCTTATGTGCTAGATACGGTTGATGAGACCTATTTAAAAGTGAGTCAGCACTATAATGAAAATATTCAAAAAGTAGCGAGTCTAGAAGATATTACAGATGACATTTTCAAATTTACAACCAACTTCACAGAAGAAACGCTAGAAGCTGGGGAAGCTTGGGTTAATGAACATGTTCCTGGTGTTAAGGCCATGACAACTGGCTTTGAATCCATTGATATTGTTCTGGACTATGTCGATAAGGGTGTGGCTATTGTTGAATTAGCTAAAAAACTTGGTATCACAATGGATCAGGTTATGGCTTTTGGAGACAATCTAAATGATTTGCATATGATGCAGGTTGTGGGACATCCTGTGGCTCCTGAAAATGCACGACCAGAAATTTTAGAATTAGCAGAGACTGTGATTGGTCACCATAAAGACCAGTCGGTTATAGCTTATATGGAGGGCTTATAATGGCAGATATAAAATTGATTGCATTGGACTTGGATGGGACCTTGCTGACTACTGATAAAAGGTTGACGGATCGCACCAAGGCAACCTTGAAAGCTGCGCGTGATCGTGGTATTAAGGTTGTATTGACAACTGGTCGTCCCTTAAAAGCCATGGATTTCTTTCTCCATGAGCTAGGGACTGACGGCCAAGAAGATGAGTATACGATTACTTTTAATGGTGGTTTGGTTCAGAAAAATACAGGAGAAATCCTTGATAAAACAGTCTTTTCATATGATGATGTGGCACGCTTGTATGAGGAAACAGAGAAATTATCACTGCCTCTTGATGCTATCTCAGAAGGAACTGTTTATCAAATCCAATCCGACCAAGAAAGTCTTTATGCCAAATTTAATCCAGCTTTGACTTTTGTTCCAGTGGACTTTGAAGACTTGTCTAGTCAAATGACCTACAATAAATGCGTGACTGCCTTTGCTCAAGAACCCTTGGATGCAGCCATTCAAAAGATTTCTCCAGAATTGTTTGACCAATATGAAATCTTTAAATCACGTGAAATGTTGCTAGAATGGTCACCAAAGAATGTTCATAAAGCAACAGGTTTGGCAAAACTAATCAGCCATCTAGGAATCGACCAAAGCCAAGTTATGGCCTGTGGTGATGAAGCCAATGACCTTTCTATGATTGAATGGGCAGGGCTTGGTGTTGCCATGCAAAACGCTGTTCCTGAAGTAAAGGCAGTCGCAAATGTAGTGACGCCAATGACCAACGATGAAGAGGCTGTCGCCTGGGCTATCGAAGAATATGTGCTAAAGGAGAACTAAGATATGGGATTATTTGACCGTCTATTCGGAAAAAAAGAAGAACCTAAAATCGAAGAAGTTGTAAAAGAAGCTCTGGAAAATCTTGATTTGTCTGAAGATACGGAGCCTGCCCTTACAGAAGCTGAGGAAGTTTCTCAGGAAGATGAAGAAGTTGAAATTGTTGAACAAGCTAAGCTCCAAGAAGAGGAAATCCAAGATACAGTTGAAGAAAGTATGGATTCAAAGCCAACTGTAGAGGTTTCTCAAGAAGAAATAGAAGAATTTCCAAACTCAGAAGAAGTCTCAGAGGGAGATAATCCTGAGCACGAACGAACTGTAGAAGAAAATAATTCTGAAGTGCTTGAAGCACAAACGCCTCAAGCAGAAGAAACTGTTCAGGAAAAATATGACCGCAGTCTCAAGAAGACTCGTACAGGCTTCGGTGCTCGTTTGAATGCCTTCCTTGCCAACTTCCGCTCTGTTGACGAAGAATTTTTCGAGGAACTGGAAGAACTGCTGATCATGAGTGACGTTGGTGTACAGGTCGCTTCTAACTTAACAGATGAGTTACGCTACGAAGCCAAGCTTGAAAACGCCAAGAAACCTGATGCACTGCGCCGTGTCATCATTGAGAAATTGGTTGAGCTTTATGAAAAGGATGGTAGCTACGATGAAAGCATCCACTTCCAAAATGGCTTGACAGTCATGCTCTTTGTCGGTGTTAATGGTGTTGGGAAAACAACTTCTATCGGAAAACTAGCCCACCGCTACAAACAAGCTGGCAAGAAGGTTATGTTGGTTGCGGCAGACACCTTCCGTGCAGGGGCGGTAGCCCAGCTTGCTGAATGGGGCCGTCGTGTGGACGTTCCAGTTGTGACTGGATCTGAAAAAGCTGATCCAGCCAGTGTGGTCTTTGATGGCATGGAACGTGCCGTGGCTGAAGGTATCGATATTCTCATGATCGATACTGCTGGTCGTTTGCAAAACAAGGACAACCTCATGGCTGAGTTGGAAAAGATTGGTCGTATTATCAAACGTATTGTGCCAGAAGCTCCTCATGAAACCTTCTTGGCACTTGATGCATCAACAGGTCAAAATGCCTTGGTACAGGCCAAAGAATTTTCAAAAATCACTCCTTTAACAGGAATTGTCTTGACTAAGATTGATGGAACTGCTCGAGGTGGTGTTGTTCTAGCCATCCGAGAAGAACTCAATATTCCTGTAAAATTGATTGGTTTTGGTGAAAAAATCGATGATATTGGAGAGTTTAACTCAGAAAACTTTATGAAAGGTCTCTTGGAAGGTTTAATCTAATCAGAAGCAAAAATCCTGCAAGCTACAAACTTGCAGGAAATTTTTTTATTCTAAACGACCATCTTGACGATAGGCAATATCTGGTTGCCAAGTCCATTTGGCATCGAATTTTTCAAGTAAGTCAAAGCTAGCTTGAGGTCCCATGCTTCCAGCTTTATAGTCATGTAGTGGAGCACCATTTTCGGCCCAGAGCTCTTCGATACGGTCAATCAATTTCCATGACGCACCAACCTCAGCCCAGTGGCTAAAGTTAGTTGAGTTGTTATTTAGGACATCATAAATCAATTTCTCGTATGGTTCTGGAGAAGCACCAGTTGCGGTCGCATCCGTACGGTAATCCAGTGAGTTAGGAGCCAAGTTGAATTCTTCTCCTACTTGCTTCCCATTTAGGCTGAGAGAGAATCCTTCTGTTGGTTGGATATAGATGGTCAAAATGTTTGGAGCAAGTGGTTCACCAAAGATAGAGTCCATTTGTTTAAAGACAATGTTGACATGAGTTCCTTTTTCAGTCAGACGTTTACCAGTACGGAAGAAGAAAGGAACACCACGGAATCGATCGCTGTTTACAAAGAAGGCACCAGATGTAAAGGTTTCAGTTGTTGATTCTGGATTCACATTTGGCTCGCTACGATAAGAGATGTATTTCATGCCATCAATCTTACCAGAGCGGTATTGCCCACGGATAAAGTGTTCTTTGAGTTCTTCATCAGTTGGATGATAGAGGTTTTTAAAGACCTTAATCTTTTCAGCACGAATCTCGTCTTTTGTGAAGCTTGCTGGTTTGTCCATGGCGAGGAGCGAAAGAAGTTGTAGAGTGTGGTTTTGGACCATGTCACGGAGGGCACCGGATTGGTCATAGTAGCCACCACGTTCTTCTACACCCAAGCGCTCCGCAAAGGTAATTTGAACATTGTCGATAAAATCCTTGTTCCAAACGTTTTCAAAAATCAAGTTTGCAAAGCGAACTGCAAAGATGCTTTGGATCATTTCCTTACCAAGATAATGGTCGATACGGAAAATTTGTTCTTCGTCAAATGTTGCTAGGAGTTCGTCATTCAACTTGCTTGCGCTTGCGTAATCTGTACCAAATGGTTTTTCAACGATCAAGCGCTCAAAACCTTTGCCATCGACAATGTTTTCAGACTTGAGGTGTTTGGCAATGGTTCCAAAGAATTGAGGAGCCATAGACAAGAAGAAGAACTTGTTGTGTTCAGCTTGGTACTTGTCATTTAATTCAGCCTGTAATTGACGTAGAGCAATGTAGTGTTCTGTATCATTGACATCATGACTTTGATAGTAGAAGTGGCTAGCGAATTCTTGAGCCTGTTCGGTACTATCTGCCAAATCAAGGATCGATTCGACGACAACAGATTCAAAATATTCCTTGCTCCAAGGACGACGGGCAGTTCCAATGACGGCAAAATGTTTGGAAAGATTGCCGGATTTATATAGTCTAAATAGGGAAGGGTAGAGCTTGCGTTTAGCCAGGTCTCCACTCGCACCGAAAATTGTAACAATAACCTTAGATGACATCTAGCTACCTAATTTCTATTTTTATTCCTAGTCTTGCTAGGTATGAGGAAACCTCATTTCATAAACTTAATTCTAACATAATTTTCCGAAAAATCAAAAAATCCAATACGAGGTAGAAAAAAACTGCAAGGAAATCCTTACAGTTTGAGTTTAAACGTTTAAGACCTTGTCCAAGAACTCTTTCAGACGTGGGTGCTGTGGGTTATCAAAGATTTGATCAGGTGTTCCGTCTTCAAGGAATTCACCATCTGCAGTAAAGATAACTCGGTTGGCAACCTGACGAGCAAATCCCATCTCATGGGTTACGATAATCATGGTCATGCCTTGTTTAGCCAAGTCTTTCATAACGTTTAGTACGTCTCCGACCATCTCAGGGTCAAGGGCAGAAGTTGGTTCATCAAAGAGCATGATGTCTGGATTCATTGCAAGTCCACGAGCGATGGCTACACGTTGTTTTTGACCACCTGACAGGCTATCTGGACAGGCCTTAGCCTTATCTGCTAGCCCAACCTTGTCAAGCAACTCCATTCCCAATTTCTCAGCTTCTTCCTTAGTCATCAACTTGTGCTCAATAGGAGCAAAAGTAATGTTGTCCAATACAGACATGTGTGGGAAGAGGTTGAAGTGTTGGAAAACCATTCCGATATTTTCACGGACGTGGTCAACGTTGGTTGTTTTTTCTGTTAAGTCATAACCGTTCACAGTGATGTGACCGCTAGTAACTTCTTCTAGAAGATTAAGGCTACGGAGGAAAGTTGACTTACCAGAACCTGAAGGACCGATGATACAAACGACATCTCCTTCATAGAACTTAGTCGTAATTCCTTTTAAAACTTCATTTTTTCCGTAGCTTTTGTGTAAATCATTTACATCAATTTTTAATTTTGCCATTAACGAATCCTCTTTTCTAAGCGTTTCGCTAGTTTAGTCAAAAGTGTGATAATTACAAGATAGAAGATAGCAAGGATTGCATACATCTTGAAACTTTGGTAGTTACGGGCAATGATAATCTTACCAGTTTGGAAGAGTTCAACCAAACCGATAGCAGATACGATGGTTGTATCTTTAAGAGCGATAACGAATTGGTTGACAAAGTTTGGCAACATCAATTTAGTTGCTTGTGGCAAGATAATCTTACGCATGGTTTTTCCATAAGAGATACCCAAGCTTCGGCTGGCTTCCATTTGTCCAATTGGAACGGCCTGAATACCACCACGAACGATCTCAGCGATATAAGCGGCTGCATTGAGAGATAGGGCAATAGTACCAGCTACAAAGTCGTTAATTGGACTTTGTTGACCTGTGATCGACTCGATGAAGTTTGGAATTCCCCAGAAGATGAAGGCTGCAAGAATCATCAATGGAATACCACGAATAACGTCAACGAAAATCTCAGAGATGACGCGAAGAGATTTGTATGGGCTAACGCTAAACATACCGAAGATAATCCCGATGACAATGGCAATAGCAAATGAGATAAGAGCTAGAGCAAGAGTGATACCAAGACCGCTAAGGAGTTGTTTGTAGTTGTTTTGAAGCAAGCCCCAGATAGTTGTCTCATCAACAGTGCTTGTTGAAGCAGTTGATGACTCACTAGCTAGGTATTTATCAAGAATCTTTTGGAATTCTCCGTTTGCTTTAAGGTTTGCAAGTCCGTTGTTGAACATTTCAATCAATTCTGGATTTGCTCCTTTTTTAACGGCAAAAGCTGTTTCACCGATCGGAGTTCCAGCGATTGGTGTTTTCAATTTTTGACCTTGGCTGATAGAATATTTGAGAACAGGTTCATCATCCATAACGGCATCAATGGCACCAGTGTTTAAACTGTCATACATTGAAGAACCATCAGCGAAGGTTTTGATTTTGTAGCCGTATTTGCTTTGATTTTCTGTTAGGAAGGTTTGAGAAGCAGTTCCGTTTTTAACACCAACTGTCTTCCCTTTCAAATCTTCATAAGAAGCAATGGTACTTGATTCTTTGACACCAAGGATAGTATTGGCTGTGTAGTATGATTCTGAGAAGTCAAAAGTTGCCTTACGAGCATCTGTGACAGACATACCAGCAATGATACCATCTGCTTGACCAGCTTGGACAGCACTGATAGCAGCATCAAAACCAGGGTTGATGATTTCAATTTCAAAACCTTGGTCTTTAGCGATTGCCTTAATCAATTCCATATCAATACCAGTGTATTGGTTGCTTGAATTTTGGAAAACAAAAGGTGCAAAAGAAGAATCGCTGGCAATGATGTATTTAGCTTTAACAGGAATAGCTTTTAAGCCTGCAAGAGTAGTTGTAGTTGGCACTGCTGAAGACGATGAAGCAGTCCATTTCTTGATGATTTTATCAAGACTACCATCTTTTTTCATTTCAGCTAAGGCTTGGTTAAATTCAGTGACTAAGTGCTCGTATTTGCTACCTTTTTTAACACCGAAAGCAAAACTTCCTACAGCTTCCCCATCCATTTCAATATGGAGGTTTTGCCCTTGGTTAATGGCATACTCGATAACAGGTTTGTCATCCATCATGGCATCGATGGCACCAGCAGTCAAGCTGTTGTTCATCAAATCACCAGTGTCAAATGTTTTAATAGTAAAACCGTATTTATCCTTGATACTTTCAAGGAAACGTTGAGCGGCTGTTCCGTTTTTAACACCAACAGTTTTTCCTTTTAATTGGTCATATTTACTAATCTTGTGTGACTTAGTAGTTGCAATGACAACTTTTGTATCATAGTAAGTATCAGACATGGTGAAAACTTTTTCACGTTCTTTCGTCTTTGTCATCCCTGCCATGATAGCATCAGCTTGACCAGCTTGAACCGCATTGACCGCTGCGTCAAATCCAGGATAGGACATCTGAATGTTCCATCCTTTAATCTCAGCGACTTTGTTAATAATGTCAACATCAATTCCTTTATAAGTTTGATCTGAATCTTTAAACTCAAAAGGCGCATAGGCGGTATCAGAAACAATCTTAATCGTCTCAGCTTTTGCAATACCTAATGAGAAAATTGGGAATAAAATTAGCAAAAATGCTAGAAATTTTTTCTTCATTTTTAGTCTCCTTTTCCGAATATTTTCCCATTATATCAGAAAAAGTAAAAAAAGGCAAATTTTTATATTTCTGTGTTAGAAAATATAACATCCATAATTCTTGTTTTGTCTTGAATCACACAACAGAAGTGCTATAATAAAGGTATATCATATAGTAAAAGAGGATAAAGTTATGAAAGACAAAAGAATCTTAAAAGACTTTGAAACTTCTAAAATGAGTTTAAACATTTACACAAGCCCCTTGTTAGCTCTATTTTTCGTCTATATATCTGAGTTCATATCTTCTCTATTTTTTGGCCTTAGTTTTTTAGCATTGATCGGGCTATTTGGCAATCTTGGTATGGGTGGTCAAAGAATTGCAGATTTCCTTCAAATGTTATTTCAGAATTTATCTGATAAAACAAGTGACATCCATTTAATATTTGAATTATTGTCCTTTGGTTTTATCATCTTAACTGTGTTTAGATGGACTAGAAAAGTAGAGAAAAGACCGATTCGAACCTTGGGATTCTATAAAGAAAATTTTTTAAGTGCCTTATTTAAAGGATACGGTCTTGGTCTATCCCTCTTTATACTTGCTTTGGCTGGACTAGTAGTGTTGGGGCAGTATCAATTTGACTCCATTCACTTGGATACTTATTCGCTAGCTTTTACTTTATTTACAATACCTTTTTGGATTTTACAAGGAACGGCAGAAGAATTGGTTACTCGTGCTTGGCTGATTCCACAATTGGCTAAGAGAACTAATCTTAAAGTCGCTATTATCATATCTAGTAGTCTCTTTACCTTACTTCATTTAGGAAATCCAGGCATAACTTTCTTATCTGCAATTGATCTCTTTTTATTCGGAGTTGCCATGTCCCTATATCTTCTTAAAACAGATACTATATGGGGTATAGGTGGTATTCATGGAGCCTGGAATTTCGCACAGGGAAACCTCTTTGGAGTATTAGTTAGTGGTCAGTCTTCAGGAACATCAATCATGAAATTTACTCCACAAGGCAATCAAGACTGGCTATCTGGTGGGTCTTTTGGTATTGAGGGTTCCATCGTGTCCAGTATTATTTTGTTTCTGCTGATTCTTTATCTCGCTTATCAATTAAAGAAAGAAAATGAAAGGATGTGACTTCGGTCCGTCCTTTTCTTCGTGAAAATGCTACAAGTATGCTAAAATAGGAATAGCACATCGAGAGAGGATTCTTATGATTAACCGCATTACAGATAATCAATTTAAACTAGTATCAAAATATCAACCATCAGGAGATCAACCACAAGCTATCGAACAGTTGGTTGATAACATTGAGGGTGGAGAAAAAGCTCAGATTCTGATGGGGGCGACCGGAACAGGGAAGACCTATACCATGAGTCAGGTCATTTCCAAAGTCAATAAACCAACTCTGGTTATTGCCCACAATAAAACGCTAGCAGGCCAGCTCTATGGGGAGTTTAAGGAATTTTTCCCTGAAAATGCAGTTGAGTACTTTGTGTCTTACTATGATTATTACCAACCTGAGGCCTATGTCCCTTCTAGTGATACCTACATTGAGAAGGATAGTTCTGTCAATGACGAGATTGACAAGCTCCGCCACTCAGCGACTTCAGCCCTTTTGGAGCGTAATGATGTTATTGTCGTGGCCTCGGTCTCTTGTATCTATGGTCTGGGTTCGCCCAAGGAATACGCAGATAGTGTCGTTAGTCTCCGTCCAGGTCTTGAAATTTCTCGTGATAAACTCTTGAATGACTTGGTCGATATTCAGTTTGAACGTAATGATATTGATTTCCAACGGGGGAGATTTCGTGTTCGTGGGGATGTGGTGGAGATTTTCCCTGCTTCCCGTGATGAACACGCCTTTCGAGTAGAATTCTTTGGAGACGAGATTGATCGTATCCGCGAAGTGGAAGCTTTGACTGGTCAGGTATTGGGAGAAGTGGATCATTTGGCGATTTTCCCTGCGACTCACTTTGTGACCAATGATGATCACATGGAAGTTGCTATTGCCAAGATTCAAGCAGAATTAGAAGAGCAACTAGCTATCTTTGAAAAGGAAGGCAAATTGCTTGAAGCGCAACGCTTGAAACAGAGGACTGAGTATGATATCGAAATGCTCCGTGAGATGGGCTATACCAACGGGGTTGAAAACTACTCACGTCACATGGATGGACGGAGCGAAGGTGAGCCTCCTTATACGCTTCTTGACTTCTTCCCAGATGATTTCTTGATTATGATTGACGAGAGTCACATGACCATGGGGCAGATCAAGGGCATGTACAATGGGGACCGTTCGCGTAAGGAAATGCTGGTTAATTATGGTTTCCGTTTGCCATCAGCTTTGGACAATCGACCTCTCCGTCGTGAAGAGTTTGAAAGCCATGTGCATCAGATTGTTTACGTTTCAGCGACACCTGGTGACTATGAAAATGAACAGACCGAGACAGTGATTGAGCAAATCATTCGACCAACAGGTCTTTTGGATCCTGAGGTAGAAGTCCGTCCGACTATGGGACAGATTGATGATCTCTTAGGTGAAATCAATGCCCGTGTAGAAAAGAACGAACGAACCTTTATCACCACCTTGACCAAGAAAATGGCAGAGGACTTAACCGACTACTTCAAGGAAATGGGCATCAAGGTCAAGTACATGCACTCGGATATTAAGACCTTGGAACGGACAGAGATTATCCGTGACCTGCGCTTGGGTGTCTTTGATGTCTTGGTCGGAATTAACCTGCTCCGTGAAGGGATTGATGTTCCTGAAGTGAGCCTCGTAGCGATTCTCGATGCTGACAAGGAAGGCTTTCTTCGTAACGAACGTGGACTCATCCAGACCATTGGACGTGCTGCACGTAATAGCGAAGGTCATGTTATCATGTATGCGGACACGGTTACCCAGTCTATGCAACGTGCTATCGATGAAACTGCCCGCCGTCGCAAAATCCAGATGGCCTATAATGAAGAACATGGTATCGTTCCACAAACCATCAAGAAAGAAATCCGTGACTTGATTGCTGTGACCAAGGCAGTTGCTAAGGAAGAAGACAAGGAAGTCGATATCAATAGCCTCAACAAACAAGAGCGCAAAGAACTAGTCAAAAAGCTTGAGAAACAAATGCAAGAAGCAGTTGAAGTGCTTGACTTTGAACTAGCAGCTCAGATTCGTGATATGATGCTGGAAGTCAAGGCCTTGGATTAGGGGAATAGTATGATTTATTTAAGAAAGTTAAAGAAAGAAGATTTGATGTCTTTATGGGAAATGGCTTATTCACAGCTTAATCCAGTTTGGAAACAGTATGATGCTCCCTATTATGATGATTATCAGTATTTTTCAAATTTTAAAGAATTCGAACTACAAAAATCAGAATCCATTTTAAGCAACTCAAATCGCCTTGGTATTTTTGTTGATGATAAACTAGTTGGGACTGTTTCGCGTTATTGGGTATGTAAAGAAACAAGATGGATGGAATTGGGAATTGGTATTTATGATAAAAAATTCTGGAACACTGGTATTGGGAAAGTTGCTATGTTGCAGTGGATAGATAGGACGTTTCAGGATTACTTGGAGTTGGAGCATCTGGGTTTGACAACTTGGTCAGGAAATCTTGGTATGATGAAACTTGCTGAAAAATTAAGAATGAAAAAAGAAGCTCATATTCCAAAAGTTCGTTATTATCAAGGTAAATATTTTGATAGTATTAAATATGGTATTTTGAGAGAAGACTGGGAGAAAATAAATGACGGTTATTATCAAATCAATGGAAACTCCTGAAGAGATAGAAGGCAAATCCCTCGTTCACTGGCAAACGTGGAGAGAGTCTTATGATGACTTTTTGCCTGCGGAATTTCAGGATACAATGACATTAGAAAGATGTCGATTCTTTAGTCAAAAGTATCCAGAAAATACATTGATTGCGATGGATGGCGTGAAGGTGGTTGGTTTTATCAGTTATGGCAATTTTCGTGATGAGACTATTCAAGCTGGTGAAATTATTGCTTTATATGTTTTAAAAGACTATTATGGAAAAGGTATCGCACAAAAGTTAGTGAAAGCAGCTTTGACTGCTCTTAATCATTTTTCTGAAATATTCTTATGGGTATTGAAAGATAATAAGCGAGCTATTGCTTTCTATCAAAAAATGGGTTTTACTTTTGATGGCCAAGAAAAAATACTTGAACTTGGAAAGCCTATAAAGGAAAAACGGATGGTATTCTATTCTAAATAATTTTAAAAAAGTAAAAGATAATATCTCTGGTACCAAGTCTGAAAATTTAATAAATTAGAAAGCGAGTAAATTTATGTCCCGTTCCCAATTAACGATTTTAACAAATATCTGTCTGATTGAAGACCTCGAAACTCAGCGCGTGGTGATGCAGTGTCGCTCTCCTGAAACCAATCGCTGGTCTGGTTATGCCTTTCCAGGAGGCCATGTAGAAAATGGCGAGTCTTTCGCGGAGTCTGTCATTCGTGAAATCTACGAAGAAACAGGATTGACTATCCAAAATCCTCAACTGGTCGGTATCAAGAACTGGCCACTAGATACAGGCGGGCGCTACATTGTCGTTTGTTATAAGGCAACTGAGTTCTCTGGTACCCTTCAATCTTCAGAAGAGGGAGAAGTTTCTTGGGTGCAAAAAGACCAGATTCCAAACTTGGATCTGGCCTATGATATGCTACCATTGATGGAAATGATGGAAGCTCCGGACAAGTCGGAGTTTTTCTACCGTCATCGTACAGAAGATGATTGGGAAAAGAAAATTTTCTAGTCTTTTACTAAATAACCTAGCTGATTCAAGGCCTCCTCGATATAGTGGAGGTCTTGTTGTGTTTCCTGTGTAATAGTAATAATAGATTTGGAAAAATATATGTACTATGAAATAAATTTAAAATATTTTTAGAAAAGTATTGACAAATCAAAAGAAAACGTTTACTATAGAATAAGGGAACGGTTCCACAACGTAAGAAGGAGGAATGATGACTACAATAAAACAGGTTGCTGAAGAAGCTGGAGTATCAAAATCAACGGTTTCAAGATATATATCAAAAAAAGGTTATGTTGGAGATGATGCGAGAGAGAAAATAAAAAATGCGATTAAAAAATTAAATTACACACCAAATGTATTAGCACAATCTTTGAAAACTAAAAAAAACCAAATGGTAGGACTCTTACTGCCAGATATTTCAAATCCCTTCTTCCCAAGATTGGTTCGAGGAGCTGAATCATATTTGAAAGATAAAGGTTATAGAATTATGGTTGGTACGATTTCAGACCAAGAATCTTTGAGTGAATATGTTAATTTACTGTTGAAAACAAATGCTGCTGGAATTATTACTACACATGACTTCACAAAAGAATATCCAGATTTATCATTACCTGTTGTTGTGGTTGATCGAATTAGTAAAGATACAGGTTACGGTGTTTTTTCTGATAATCAGTCAGGTGGTCGTTTGGCTGCTGAAGCAATCTGTAATGCAGGTGCTAAACAAGTTCTGATTATTAAAGTTTTAGATGATAAAGCCGAGAATATCGCGGAACGGTTTGAAGCAAGTTTAAACTATTTGAGGAATAAATCTTTAGAAATTTGTATTGAAGAAAGTGAAACGTTTGACTTTGAAAAAATTCAAAAAGAAGCTAAAGAGAATCTAAAAAGAAATCCCAATATCGATAGTATTATAGCACCTTCAGATATTCATGCGATAGCTTATATTCATGAAATTTTAGCAATTGGTAAAAAAATTCCAGATGATATTCAAATCATTGGTTATGACGATATTGTACTTAGTCAATTTATTTACCCTTCTTTATCAACTATTCACCAATCATCATATAAAATGGGAGAACAGGCTGCAAAGCTAATCTATAATATGGCAAATAAGTTCTCTATAGATGAAGCTAAAATTAAACTACCTGTTAGATACGTAGAAAGAAATACATTAAGGAGAAAGTAATGAGTAAAATTGTTGTTGTTGGAAGCATTTCAATGGACTTAGTTATGAGAACAAAAAGGATTCCAGAAGGAGGTGAAACGATTTTTGGCGATTCATTTAATATAGTTCCAGGTGGAAAAGGTGCAAATCAAGCTGTAGCTATTGGTAGATTATCCAGTGTAGAAGATCATATTTACATATTTGGAAATGTCGGAGAAGATATTTTTTCAGCAGATTTATTAAGTAATCTGCAAAATAATAATATTTCTACAGAACATGTGGGAACGGTACCACAATCTACAGGAGTTGCACAAATTACTTTATATAGAGGTGATAATAGGATTATTTATTATCCCGGAGCGAATAATTTAGTTAAAACAAATGATTGGAAAAATGAGTGGGAATTGATTAGTGATGCAAGTATTGTTGTATTACAGAATGAAATACCACATGAAGCCAACTTATCTATAGCTAAATTTTGTCAAGAAAATCAAGTTAAGGTGCTTTACAATCCTGCACCAGCTAGAGAAACAGATATAGAGATGATTCCTTTTTGTGATTTTATTACTCCTAATGAGCATGAATGTTCAGAGCTTTTTCCAGATAAGAAATTAGAAGAAATTATTAAAATTTATCCTAATAAAATGATTGTGACATTAGGAGTTGAAGGTTCTATTTATTATGATGGGACAGCAGTTCAGAAGATTCCTGCTATAAAAGCAGAAGTAGTTGATACTACAGGAGCAGGAGATACGTTTAATGGTGCTTTTGCTTATGCTATCTCAAAAGGAAAAGAGATGAATGTTGCATTGTCCTTTGCAACGATTGCTTCACATCTGTCTGTTCAAAGATTTGGAGCGCAAGGAGGCATGCCGAGTTTGAAAGAAATAAAGGAGCATTCAGGATATGAAGAAATATGGGATTTTAAATAGTAATATAGCAAAACTAGCTGATGATTTAGGTCATATGGATTTGGTTTGTATCGGAGATTTAGGATTGCCAGTTCCAAAAGGTGTTGACAAAATTGATTTAGCATTAAGAAAAGGTAGTCCAAGTTTTTTAGAAGTTTTAAAAGAATATTCAGATCATGTACTTATTGAAAAAATTTTCTTAGCAGAAGAAATTAAGGAAAAAAACAAAGAACAGTGGCAAGCAGTTTTAGATCTTTTAGAATCGAATATAATTATTGAATATATTAGTCACGAAGAATTGAAAGCTATGAATACTAAAGTTAAGGCAGTTATTCGCACTGGGGAAGATACACCATATTCGAATATAATCTTGCAATCAGGAGTTATTATTTAGAAGGGGGTTGCCTATGAAAATTGAAATGAAGAACATTTCAAAATCTTTTGGGAATAATCGTGTTTTAGAAAGTATTGATTTGGTTCTTAATTCAGGAGAAGTTCATGCTTTAATGGGAGAGAATGGTGCAGGCAAATCAACCTTAATGAATATTTTAACTGGACTTTTTCCAGCTACTTCAGGAACTATTTTTATTGATGGAAAAGAAAAAACATTTTCTAATCCTCAAGAGGCAGAACGGTTTGGACTGAGTTTTATTCATCAAGAAATGAATACTTGGCCAGATATGACTGTACTTGATAATCTTTTTTTAGGAAGAGAAATTAAAAATTCGATTGGGTTTCTAGATAAAGCTAGTATGGAAAGGAAAGCTAAAGAAGCATTTAAACGTCTTAATATCTCTATTCCTCTTGATGCAATCATTGGTCAATTATCAGTCGGACAACAACAAATGATAGAAATAGCAAAATGTTTATTATCAGAAGTTTCCTTGTTAATTATGGATGAACCCACAGCAGCTTTAACTGATCGTGAAACTGAAACACTTTTTAAAGTGATAGAAGGATTAAAATCTGATGGTGTAGGTATTGTGTATATTTCACATCGGATGGAAGAAATCTTTAAGATTACAGATCTTATAACTGTTATGAGGGATGGGTTTGTAATTGATACCAAGAAAACGAACTTAACTAATGCGGATGAATTAGTTCAGAAGATGGTAGGTCGTGAATTAGAAGATTATTATCCAGAAAAAAAGGCTGAGATTGGGAATATTGTTTTTCAAGCTAAGAATCTTTCTGGTGATGCTTTTACGGATATTTCTTTCTATGTACGTCAAGGGGAAATTCTTGGTTTTTCTGGTTTGATGGGTGCTGGTCGTACTGAAATAATGCGAGCAATTTTTGGAATTGATTCTTTAAAATCTGGTCAAATTATAATAAACGAAGAACAACTGATAATTAAAAATCCTTTTGAAGCAATTAAGCATGGAATTGGTTTCTTAACAGAAGATCGTAAAGATGAGGGATTGATTTTAGATTTTTCTATTAAAGATAATATGACTTTACCTAGTACTCGAGATTTTGTTAAAAATGGTATTTTTGATAATAAAACAAGTGATATATTTGTACAACGTTTAATTGATAGGCTACGAATTAAATCAGGTTATCCAGATAAGGAAGTTGGAACACTTTCTGGTGGTAATCAACAGAAAGTAGTTTTAGCAAAATGGATAGGTATTGCTCCAAAAGTACTGATTCTAGATGAGCCAACTCGTGGGGTAGATGTTGGTGCTAAGCGTGAAATTTACCAATTAATGAATGAATTGGCTGAACGAGGTGTGCCGATTATTATGGTATCTTCAGATTTACCAGAAGTGATCGGAGTCAGTGATCGCATTATGGTCATGCATGAAGGAAGAATTAGTGGAGAATTAACACGTCAAGAAGCTACACAAGAAAAAGTTATGCAACTAGCTACAGGAGGACAATAGTGTGAAAAATACTATGAAGTATATGTCAGAATTGACAACAGTAATAGCATTGATAATTTTAATGGCTGTCATCACTATTATCAATTCAAATTTTTTAACAGCAAATAATCTGTTAAATTTACTATTGCAAGTAACATCAAATGCACTGATTGCTTTTGGAATGACTTTTGTTATTCTAACAGGTGGAATTGATTTATCAGTAGGATCAATTTTAGCCTTATCCAGTGCGCTAACAGCTGGTTTATTAGGATCTGGAATGCCTGTTGCGTTAGCAATTCTCAGCTCTTTAATTTTGGGTTGCATTCTGGGGATGATGAATGGGTTATTGATTTCCTACGGGAAATTAGCTCCATTTATCGTTACTTTAGCAACTATGACTATTTTTAGAGGCGCAACACTTGTTTATACAAATGGGAATCCTATTACAAAAGGATTAAGTGATACATTCTTATTTCAATTTTTGGGGCAAGGTTACATAGTAGGAATTCCATTTCCTGTAATTATTATGTTTATTGTATTTATTGTTTTATATGTTTTACTTCATAAAACAGCATTTGGTAAATCTGTATATGCTATAGGGGGGAATGAAAAAGCAGCATATATATCAGGTGTGAAATTAAATAAAGTGAAAATTATCATTTATTCAATATCAGGTATGATGGCTTCAATTTCTGGATTGATTATAACATCACGCTTAAGTTCTGCTCAACCAACAGCAGGTGCTAGTTATGAAATGGATGCTATTGCAGCTGTTGTTCTTGGGGGAACCTCATTATCAGGAGGTAAAGGTCGTATACTGGGGACCTTAATAGGTGCTTTAATTATTGGGGTTTTGAATAATGGACTTAATATTATCGGTGTGTCAGCATTTTGGCAACAAGTAGTAAAAGGAGTTGTAATCTTAATTGCTGTTCTGATTGATCGTTTTAAAGTTGTAAAACAGTAGAATCATTTTCAATTTTTTTGGAAATAGCAACAATTTATTAGATGACGTACAATAATCGGGATGGAAACTATCCCTATAGATATATATTACGAGGAGTAATAACATGAAAATTATTAAAAAAATTAGCATTTTTGCTTTGTTTGTAACATTTATTTTTGCTTTAGCAGCTTGTGGAAAAACTGGTTTAGGAAATTCATCAAATGATAATAAATCTACGACTCAAAAGTCGGCAAAAGAATTAAAATTAGGAGTTTCTATTTCGACTACTAACAATCCCTATTTTGTGGCTATGAAAGATGGTCTTGAAAAAGCTGCAGGAGAAAAAGAAGTAACTTTGAAGATAGCAGATGCACAAGATGATGCTGCTAGACAAGCAGATGATATTCAGAATTTTATTAGTCAAAATGTAGATGCTTTACTAATTAATCCAGTTGATTCTGATGCAATTGTTACATCTATTAAAGCTGCTAATAATGCAAATATTCCAGTAATCTTAATTGACCGCGGTAGTAATGGTGGTGAAGTCTTGACAACTGTTGCTTCTGATAACGTAGAAGCAGGTAAAATGGCTGCCGAATTTATTACCAAGCAATTGGGAGAAAAAGCAAAAACTTTTGAATTATCAGGAGTTCCTGGTGCTTCTGCAACAGTAGATAGAGGTAAAGGATTTGAACAAATTTCAAAGACAAATTTAGATGTTCTTTCTAGTCAATCCGCTAATTTTGATCGCGCAAAAGCTTTGAATACAGCGCAAAATATGATTCAAGGAAACAAAGAAGTACAAGCAATCTTTGCACAGAATGATGAGATGGCGTTAGGAGCTGCACAAGCAGTAAAAGCAGCTGGTCTTAGCAATGTATTAATTGTTGGTATTGATGGTCAACCAGATGCACATGATGCTATTGCCAAAGGTGATATTACTGCCACTATTGCTCAGCAACCAGCTAAGATGGGTGAAATTGCTATTCAATCAGCAATTGATCATTATCAAGGGAAAAAACTAGAAAAAGAAACAGTTTCTCCAATTTATCTTGTGACTAAGGATAATGTTGATCAACATAACTGGTGATATATTTAATAAGTAGGTACTTATTCATCTTCATTCAATGTAGTTTTTAAATATCATTGTTACTATTTGAGCTATTGGATTCAAAAAGACCAGATTCCAAACTTGGATCTGGCCTATGATATGTTACCTTTGATGGAGATGATGGACGCTCCTGACAAGTCAGAGTTTTTCTACCGCCACCGTACAGAAGACGATTGGGAAAAGAAAATTTTCTAATCCTTTACTAAATAACCAAGCTGATCCAAGGCCTCCTCGATATAGTGGAGGTCTTGTTGTGTCTCGGCTTCAACTAGGTGATAATGAATACCATCTGTTAACTCAGAAATTGGCTTAAAGTCAGAACGTTCAACTTGTTCTAGAAAATGTTGCACGTCGCGGCGACAGGTCAGTTTTAGTAAGGTTTCAATCTCTCCATAAACAGGATGATCAATCAAGATATTTTGAACGCGACCACCATTATCTACGATAGCAAGTAATTCTCGTCCAATTTCTTCAACTTCATGCTTGACCTTAAATAATTTGTGATGATAAGTATTTGCATTAGCATCTTTATAGATATAACCACGATTGGTAGATAGAATTGGAGATCCATCAGCTCTTAAAATTGCAATATCTTGAACAATAACTTGTCGAGTGACATGAAAGTGCTCAGCTAATCTTTGGCCATTGAGGGCTTTAGGAGCTTCTTTCAAGAGTTGGAGCAGGGCTTGTTTGCGATCTTTTGTCATAGTTCTTCCTTTTAACGGCGTTTTCGAAGCACTTTATAGACAGCTAGTGCTAATGTATAGTCTACCATACTATGGATAATTGTACCAAATCCAACTAGTACAAATAGAACATAAAACATATTTTCTACATTGGTACCAGAAGTTGCGTAAAAAACGACACAGGCCAATACTTCAGCAAGGGCATGAACAACAGCCAAAACAAAGTTGAAAATCCAGGAAGATTTTGGTTTATCTAGGGTATCGGGGAATTTTTGTAGGTAAAGAGCCCCCAAAGTCCCAAAAAAGATATGGGAAAAAGCTCGAAATACGATAACCATGGGGTAGCCAGCCATCAAGAATCCAAAACTAGAGGCTAGGATGACAAAAACAGCCATTAAGGGCGACAAGAACATAGCGATAAAAATAGCGATGTGGCTTCCCAAAGTGTAAGAAGCAGGTGGAATGACGATCTTGAAAGGCATAACAATTGGAATCAAAATCGCAATAGCTGTTAAGAGGGCAGTCATTGTCATAAATTGTGTCTTTTTCCGTGTATTCATAAGAATCTCCTTTTTATTGTATATACACTAGTATAGTACAATAAAATAGACAATAAAGCAAGGATTTACTTAGGTTTATAGGTTGTTTTTAAGTTAATACTCTTCGAAAACCTCTTCAAACTACGTCAGCTTCCATCTGCAACCTCAAAGCAGTGCTTTGAGCAACCTGCGGCTAGCTTCCTAGTTGGCTCTTTGATTTTCATTGAGTATTAAAATAGGTCATTTTCTTCTGGGAGGAGGATAGTCTCTCTACCGTCCATATCTAAAACCAGTACTTTCGGGGGATACAGAGGGTCGAAAGGATGGTTAAAGTCAAAATC
>NZ_VMMR01000010.1:0-27348 GCF_013277285.1 Streptococcus sp. 339
CCCATACTGAAGGGACAGCACAATCAAAATGTGCCGCAATTTCCCGTAAAAAAGCATCTGGATGAGCCTCTACAAAGGATTTCAATTCCTCTAAAGGAATCTTTCGGTTTTTGACGACTCGCTTTTTCCTCTCTAAGTGTCCTTGTTCACGTAAGTTCTTTTCCCACGTGAAGAGAGTTCTGACGCCAACATCAAAAACCTTGGCTGCCTCGACATGGCTGTGCCCCTCTTTGATGTAATCTAATGCTCGCTGTTTAAAATCTGTACTATATGCCATAGCTTTATTATAACATGCTTGTTTGAAACTAAGCAACTATATTACCTAAAAGACTCAGGTGCTATGTTAACAGGCTGGGTGAAAGATAGCGGATCTTGGTATTACCTTGCTTCAACTGGTAAGATGCTTCACAACACCTATACACCTGGTGGTTACTGTGTAGATACCGGTGGCGCTTGGAAATAATCTAAAGTATACATTTTATTCCTTCAGCTATTAGTGTACATGCTCAGACTAAATGTTATCAGAGCTACAAAAAAACTAGATAATAATACGAAAAGCGAATCGAAACAATGAATTCTGTTTTGTTCGCTTTTTGTTTCAATCTGTGTCATTACGATATTTTCATTTAATTGTATATCCCCCAAAAATTTACATTTTTATATGAAGTATTTTAGATAAAAGCAAACGCTAAATCATATCCTCAAAAAAACAGGTTTAGAACATTTGAAAAATCGAACGCTCAGCAATGATAGTCTGTCTGGTGGCGAGAAACAACGCCTAGAAATCGCTCGCGCCCTCTACCATGATAGCCAACTCATTTTAGCAGATGAGATTAAGGCCAATCTTGACTCGGAAAATAGCAGAAAAATTAGCGACTTGCTCTTCTCCCTACCTCAAACGGTCATTGAAGTCATTCACCACTACACAGAAGAGGACTTAAAAAACTACGACCAAGTCATTCACTTAAGCAGAGAAAAGTAGTATTCTTCGAAAATCGCTTCAAACTATGTCAGTTTGACCTACAAACCCAACACTTTACTTTGAGTAACATGCAGCTGACTTCCTAGTTTGTTCTTTAATTTTCATTATCCCTTGTTCATTTCCTTGAAATTTTCTGAAAAAAGAGTAAACTGGTATTCAAGAAGTCTATTTCGTGGAGTTTAGGATGAAATTATATGTTCAATTAATGATTCTCTTTGTGATTTCTCTAATCGGAGAGGGGATTTCCAGTTTCTTTCATTTGCCCATCCCAGGCAGTATTATCGGCTTGATTATTCTCTTTCTATCCCTACAATTCAAATGGTTGAGAACTAGGCATGTCAACATGGTGGGGAATTTCTTGCTAGCCAATATGACCATTCTCTTTTTGCCGCCAGCAGTAGGAATCATGGAAAAGTTTGATGTGATTGCTCCCTATCTCCTACCCATTGTTTTGATTGTCTTTTTTGCAGCAGTTGTCAATATTATCCTCATAGCCTTGGTAGTTCAGTTTATCAAACGACGGTTTGAGAGAGATTATGAGAAAGGAGATGCCAAATGAGTGAATTTGTTTCCAATCCCCTATTTGGGCTTGCCCTGTCTATCCTAGCTTATCTAGTGGGGATGTTGATTTACAGACGTTTTCCTCATCCATTGACAACGCCCCTGCTTTTGTCGGCTATTTTTATCATTATTTTTCTTAAGGTGACGGGTATTTCTTATCAAGATTACTACCAAGGTGGGGTTTATCTGAACAACTTGATTGTCCCGTCGACAGTGGCTTTGGGGATTCCGCTTTACAAGAGTTTTCATTTGATGAAGCACCATGCTCGGAGTATTCTCTTTGGTAGTCTGCTAGCAGTAGTTGTCAATACCTCTTTCACAGCCCTTGTGGCCAAAATCTTTGGTATGGACTTTTTCCTAGCCATTTCTCTCTTTCCCAAGTCAGTAACAACCGCCATGGCAGTGGGAATCACAGAAAAATTGCAAGGTCTGACGACCGTGACCTTGGTGGTAGTCGTGGCAACTGGGATTTTAACCAGTGTCATCGGACCAACCCTTTTGAAGTGGTTGAAAATTGACGACCCAGTAGCTGTTGGTCTTTCCCTTGGAGGAACAGGCCATGCAGTTGGAACAGGAACAGCCTTCCGATACGGCTCTGTAGCAGGAGCCATGGGTGGTTTGGCTATCGGTGTCACTGGTATTCTCTATGTCTTTGTCAGCCCCATCGTAGCTAGTTTGATATTGAGTTAATACTCTTCGAAAATCTCTTCAAACCGCGTCAACGTCGCCTTGCCGTAGGTATAGGTAACTGACTTCGTCAGTCTTATCCACAACCTCAAAACACTGTTTTGAGCTGACTTCGTCAGTTCTATCCACAACCTCAAAACACTGTTTTGAGCAGCCTGCGGCTAGTTTGCTCTTTGATTTTCATTGAGTATAAAAAGCAAGGAATTCGAGCAATCTCATTATGGTAGTGACATGGGGGTCTAACTTCTCATATTTATACATTTCTCCAATCAGTTAGTTGATTACAACCGAGATTTTCTATACTCTCCTTATAAGATTTTCGCATAAGATGAGACAGCACACGCTGAAGACGTCTATGTTATTTAGATTTAATGCAATCTTTTCAAAGAGTTTTGATAATCTATATTTCTTATTTAGTTTAGTTGATTTCATATCACTATACTATAATGCTTATCCAAATGATGACACTATCAAAACACCCTATTATTGGATGCTTACGAAACAGATTTTTATACTCTTCAAACCACGTCAGCTTGTCCTTAGTGTGTATACGTTACTGACTTGGTCAGTTCCTCAACTTCAAAACTATGTTTCGAGGAGCCTTCCGCTAACTTCCCAGTCTGATTTTCATTGAATATTAACGATACTTTATCACATAAAGAGGCTGGATGAAAAGTCTTCACAATCAAAAAACGCATCCTATCAAGTTGAGTCCTGATAGGATGCGTTTTTATATTATTGAAATTTTGTTACAGACCGATAAGAGTTCTATCATAATCAATAAATAAAGTGATGGGAAATAAGAATTGCACACCCTGGTTTTGGAATTCAAATCAATTTATAAGAATATTTTAGAAGTAATATTATCCTATTCCAGATTCAGTTCACTATACAATTGAGTTCTCAAGCAACCTGTTTACATAATGTGTACATAATTAGGTTCGTGATTCCACCCTTTTCACCTTTAAAAACCTCGCTTTCGCGAGGCTCTTCTATTTATAAGATAAGGCACGTTTAAAGGTTTTCCAAATCCCTAAATCATCCGTTTGAAGAACGAGACTAGCATACATGCGTCCGATAAATCCTGTTGCTACCACCGCAAAAATCACTGTAATAGCAAGTGAAATCCATGCTTCTGCTCCCCCCGCATAGCCATTAATCGTTCGAAACGGCATAAAGAAGGTCGAAATAAAGGGAATATATGAACCAATCTTCAAGAGGAGATTGTCTCCAGCTGTACCTAGAGCTGTCACTCCAAAAAAACCACCCATAATCAAAATCATCAAAGGCGACAAGGCTTTTCCTGAGTCCTCAGGACGAGAAACCATAGAACCTAGAAAGGCAGCCAAGACGACGTACATAAAGAGACTGACCAAAATAAAGAACAAGGTATTCAGTGAGAAAGCATCTCCCAAATGATCCAAAATACCAGACTGAGCCAAGAATGGCAAATCTTTAAAGAGTAGAATGGCTGCCAGACCACCTACCATATAAATCCCGATATGCGTTAAAATCACCAGAAACAGAGCCATCATCCGCGCATAGAAATAGTGACTAGCCCTTATGCTAGAAAAGACGACTTCCATAATTTTGGTGCCTTTTTCACTGGCAACTTCCTGAGCTGTTACACCCGCATAGGTAATCAGAATCATATAAAGAAAGAATCCTAAGGCGCCTGCTGCAATTGTTTGAATAAACTTTTTATTTTCCTTGGCTTCATCAATCTTTTCTGTGAATTGAATTGTCTGCGCTAAGCGTTTTTCCTGCTCTTGAGACAAGGAAGCAGTTGAACGATTAAGCTGATTTTGCAGTTCATTGAGTGTATCTGTAACTGCAAATTTAATTCCATTTTCAAGCGACGTTTCGCCATGATAAACTGCCTTCAAGACACTATCCTCTTGGTCAATAGTCAGATAGCCTTTTAATTTTTCATCTTTAATCGCTTCTTTGGCACTTGCTTCGTCTTTGTAGTCAAAATTAACACCATTTACATTCTTCAGTCCTTCTGCTACAGATGGCACTGTTGTCACTACTGCCACTTTATCATTTTTAGCCATTGAAGAGCCTTGGAGATAAGCAATTCCTCCAGAGATTCCTAAAAAGAGGAACGGTGAAATCACCATAAAGAAGAAACTCCACGATTTGACATGTCTAAGATAGGTTTCCTTGATTACAACCCACACATTTCCCATACTTCCACTCCTGATTCTAGTTTAAAGATTTCATCGATAGTTGGCGCTTGTTGGTCAAAGGTTGCGATATATTGCCCTTGAGTCAAGATTGGGAAGAGTTCTCTACCAGCACTCTCATCCTCCAAGATCAATTTCCAACTACCTTGTTTGGTCAAGCTCACCTGTTTGACATGAGGAAGGTTTTCCAATTCTTCCTTGCTTCGTTCACTTGAAACAAAGAGACGTGTTT
The DNA here is from genome assembly GCF_013277285.1 of Streptococcus sp. 339. NCBI lineage: Bacteria > Bacillati > Bacillota > Bacilli > Lactobacillales > Streptococcaceae > Streptococcus > Streptococcus sp. 339. The sequence continues at coordinate 4,652 of NZ_VMMR01000010.1, forward strand.
TCCCGTATTGATTTCGGACATCCTGAACTGGTCCATGCAAGACCACACGGCCATCTCGGATCATGAGAATATCGTCACAAAGCTCCTCGACGTTGGTCATGACATGGTCAGAAAAGATAATGGTTGCCCCACGTTCTTTTTCTTGAAAAATAACTTGCTTGAGCAATTCTGTATTGACTGGGTCCAATCCACTAAAAGGCTCATCCAAGATAATCAAGTCTGGTTCATGAATCAGAGTAATAATGAGCTGAATCTTCTGCTGATTTCCTTTTGACAGACTCTTGATTTTATCTGTCAGCTTTCCTTTCACTTCCAACCTCTTCATCCATTGAGGGAGTTTTTCTTTGACTTCTTTGGCATCCATGCCTTTTAGAGTCGCCAAGTAGCGAACTTGTTCAAGAACTGTCAATTTAGGCATGAGACTGCGTTCTTCAGGCAGATAACCAATCCGAGCGTAGGTCTCCTGACGAATATCCTGACCATCTAGACTGATTTCTCCTTGGTATTCTAAAAACTTCAAAATACTGTGGAAAATCGTTGTCTTCCCAGCACCGTTTTTCCCGACTAGTCCCAAAATACGACCTGGTCGCGCTTGAAAGTCAATACCAAACAAAACTTGCTTGGATCCAAAACTTTTCTCTAGACTTCTTACTTCGAGCATCTTTAACCTCCGAAATTTCTTTCACTTATTATACTCCTTTTTGATAGCCTTTACAATGATTTCTGTCCATTTTTAGAAGACTAATGCTGTGTAAAATATGGCATGGAGCACTTTTATACTCAATGAAAATCAAAGAGCAAACTAGGAAGCTAGCCGTAGGCTGCTCAAAGTACAGCTTTGAGGTTGCAGATAAAACTGACGAAGTCAGCTCAAAACACTGTTTTGAGGTTATGGATAGAACTGACGAAGTCAGTAACTATATCTACAGCAAGGCGAAGCTGACGTGGTTTGAAGAGATTTTCGAAGAGTATTAGTGATAAATCCATTATACAGTAGCAAACTTAATTTATACCTTCCGCTCCTCAACTGTCTATTTTTAATCCTGAATTGTTATTTGAGTAACTCCTTTTTCCTCATAAAGTTTTCTTCCTCTAAAACTTCTGGAAAAAAGCGAATAGTTTCAGACAACATTTTTATAAGAAACAAGTTCATCTGTCATTTCAAGAAGGAGTAATCCTTTATCTACTAATGGACGGAACGGAATTCAACCGCTTGTCCCATATGTTTTCTAAGGAACATATCTACTATGCACATCCCTATGCCTCTTGGGAAAGGGGAACTAATGAGAATCGCAACAAGCTCATTCGTAAATGGTTACCTAAGCCTAAGGGAACTAAGAAAACGACTCCCAAAGAAATTGCATTCATCGAAAAGTGGATGAACAATTATCCTAAAAAATGCTTGAACTACAAGTCCTCCAGAGAAGACTTCTGGATGACTAACTTGAACTTGAAATTTAGCAATAATTCATTCACCATCTAACTATATTTAGTAATTATTTCAGAACTGATTAATATTAAAATTAACTAACGATTCAAAAGATTCATACTAGACATAAATTACGTCCATCAGAGAAACTCTTATTATTTTTAGATTTTAGTCTTTCTAGCTTCAGAACACATCTAAACTTTAGAGAAGATGACTATTCGAAAGCTCGAATGCTTCAAAATTATATCAGATAAGCTATTCGAACTTAGAATGCTTTTAAATTTATGGAATTGCGATTATTCGAAACCTAGAATGCATATAACCTTTAGTTGACAGACCTATTCTAAGTCTCGAAGACCTGTATTCCCATCTATTTCTTATCAAAAACACTCATTCCCCCTTTCTCCTCCAAAATATGGTATAGTAGAAATATACTATCTATGAGGAGTTTACATGTCACAGGATAAACAAATGAAAGCTGTTTCTCCCCTTCTGCAGCACCTTATCAATATCTCATCGATTGTCGGTGGGATTGGGAGTTTGATTTTCTGTATTTGGGCTTATCAGGCTGGGATTTTACAGTCCAAGGAAACCCTCTCTGCCTTTATCCAGCAGGCAGGCATCTGGGGGCCACCTCTCTTTATTTTTTTACAGATTTTACAGACGGTCGTCCCTATCATTCCAGGAGCCTTGACCTCGGTGGCTGGGGTCTTTATCTACGGTCACATCATCGGGACTATCTACAACTATATCGGCATTGTCATTGGCTGTGCCATTATCTTTTATCTGGTGCGCCTCTACGGAGCTGCCTTTGTCCAGTCTGTCGTCAGCAAGCGCACCTACGACAAGTATATCGGTTGGTTGGATAAGGGCAATCGTTTTGACCGTTTCTTTATTTTTATGATGATTTGGCCCATTAGTCCAGCTGACTTTCTCTGTATGCTGGCTGCCCTGACCAAGATGAGCTTCAAGCGCTATATGACTATCATCATTCTGACCAAGCCCTTTACCCTCGTGGTTTATACCTACGGTCTGACCTATATTATTGACTTTTTCTGGCAAATGCTTTGACACGTAAAAAATCCGTTTGGTTTCCCAAGTGGATTTTGTGCTTTATTTTGAAACTTCTTTTGCAAGGACAAAGTTCCCAAGAGTAGCAGAACCATTTCCTGCAACTGCTGGCGTCACGATGTAATCACGCACATCAGGTACTGGTAGGTAACCATTGAGAAGAGATGTAAATTTCTCACGGACACGGTCCAGCATGTGTTGTTGAGCCATGACTCCTCCACCAAAGACAATCACGTCTGGGCGGAAAGTCACTGTCGCATTGACCGCAGCTTGAGCGATATAGTAGGCTTGGACATCCCAAACAGGGTTATTGAGTTCAATATTTTCCCCACGTACACCTGTACGAGCTTCCAAACTTGGACCAGCTGCATAGCCTTCCAAACATCCCTTATGGAAAGGACAAACACCCTTAAACTCTTTTTCAATATCCATTGGGTGTCTAGCCACATAGTAATGACCCATTTCAGGATGACCCACACCGCCGATAAACTCACCACGTTGGATGACACCTGCACCGATACCTGTACCGATTGTGTAGTAAACCAAGTTTTCGATACGACCACCAGCATTATTACGGGCAACCACTTCACCATAGGCAGAGCTGTTTACGTCTGTAGTGAAGTACATTGGCACGTTTAGGGCGCGACGAAGGGCACCAAGCAAGTCCACATTTGCCCAGTTTGGTTTTGGAGTCGTTGTGATAAAGCCATAAGTTTTTGAGTTTTTGTCAATATCAATCGGACCAAATGAACCAACTGCAAGACCAGCAAGGTTGTCGAATTTTGAGAAGAACTCAATGGTTTTATCGATTGTTTCGATTGGAGTTGTTGTTGGAAATTGTGTTTTTTCTACAACGTTAAAGTTTTCATCACCGACAGCACAGACAAACTTTGTACCGCCCGCTTCCAAGCTTCCATATAATTTTGTCATGATAAACCTCTTGTTTTTATTTTCTTTATTATAGCATATTTCGAAAGTCTAAATTTCTCTATTTTTTAGATTTTCCTCTGTAAATCTTACCATTCAAGCAAAAACGAACAAACATGTCATTTGTTCGTTTTCATTTAGCTAGGAAAGATTAAGCTTTCACTTCGATAAGAGCATCCCCCTTCGCAACTGAACCTGTTGCGACTGGAGCTACTGAAGAGAAGTCAGCTGTGTTTGTAACGATAACCATTGTTGTATCATCAAGACCAGCTGCAGCGATTTTGTTTGAGTCAAATGTTCCAAGAACATCGCCTGCTTTCACCTTGTCACCTTGGGCAACTTTTGCTTCAAAACCGTCACCATTCATAGATACAGTGTCAATACCAACGTGGATCAAGACTTCAGCACCATTAGTTGTTTTCAAACCAAAGGCGTGTCCTGTTGCAAAGGCGATTGAAACTTCAGCATCAGCTGGTGCATAGACCACACCTTGGCTAGGTTTCACAGCGATACCTTGTCCCATAGCTCCACTTGAGAAGACTGGGTCATTGACATCAGCAAGAGCTACAACGTCACCAACGATAGGAGTTACAAGTGTTTCATTTTGAAGAGCTGCTGGAATGTTACCAGTTGTTTCTTCTTGGACCAAACGTTCTGTCGCTACTTCAGTAGCAACTTCTTTTTCATCCTCATAACCAAACATGTAAGTAAGAGCAAAACCAAGGGCAAATGATACGGCTACCATAAGAAGGTATTGGGCAAGTTGTCCGTTACCAACATAAAGCATTGTACCAGGGATGATGGTGATACCATTACCAGTACCAGCAAGTCCAAGGATAGAAGCCAATCCACCACCGATTGCACCAGCGATCAATGAAAGGAAGAATGGTTTACGGAAGCGCAAGTTTACCCCGAAGATAGCAGGCTCTGTAATACCTAGGAAGGCAGAAAGAGCAGCTGGGAAAGCAAGTGTTTTCAGTTTTGGATTTTTAGTTTTAACACCAACCGCAACAGTCGCAGCACCTTGAGCTGTCATAGCAGCTGTGATGATAGCATTGAATGGGTTAGCATGGTCAGCAGCAAGCAATTGCACTTCAAGCAAGTTGAAGATGTGGTGCACACCTGACACGACGATCAATTGGTGAACCCCACCAACCAAGAAACCACCAAGACCAAGTGGCAAGCCAAGAATTGCTTTTGTACCAATAAGGATATAGTTTTCAACAATGTGGAAGACTGGTCCGATGACAAAGAGTCCAAGGATAGACATGACCAAAAGTGTTACAAATGGTGTTACCAAGAGGTCAATGACATCTGGAACGACCTTGCGGACAGCTTTTTCAAATTTTGCTCCGACAACCCCGATGATGAAGGCTGGAAGAACGGAACCTTGCAAACCAACAACAGGGATGAAACCAAAGAAGTTCATAGCCGTTACTTCACCACCTGAAGCAACTACCCAAGCGTTTGGAAGTGAGCCAGAAACAAGCATCATACCAAGAACGATACCAACGGCTGGATTTCCACCGAATACACGGAAGGTTGACCACACAACCAAACCTGGCAAGATGATGAAGGCTGTATCTGTCAAGATTTGTGTGTAAGTTGCAAAGTCTCCTGGAAGTGGCATTTCAAGAGCATTGAAAAGACCACGCACCCCCATAAAAAGACCTGTTGCTACGATAACTGGGATGATTGGAACGAAAACGTCACCGAAAGTACGGATCGCACGTTGGAACCAGTTCCCTTGTTTAGCAGCTTCTGCTTTCATGTCATCTTTAGATGATGTTGGTAAACCAAGTGCAACAACTTCATCGTACATTTTGTTTACTGTACCAGTACCAAAGATGATTTGGTATTGACCTGAGTTAAAGAAAGCACCTTGAACTTTTTCCAAGTTCTCAATCACTTCTTTATTGATTTTTCCTTCATCTTTGACCATGACACGAAGACGAGTCGCACAGTGAGCTACACTGTTGACATTTTCACGTCCACCCAAGGCATCGATGACTTTTTTTGCAATTTCCTGATTGTTCATTTGCAAAAATCTCCTTATATAAAATTTTGTTCTTGTTTGAAAGCGATTTTATTCGCCCTACGACTATTATTTTATCATGTTTTAGAAATATGTCAAGCGTTTTGCAGAAAAAATATTCTATCCACTTAGTGGACACGCTTTAGATTGATTGTTTTTGACTATTTTATCAGGTATTCCTTGAAAAAATAAGTTTAAAATCTTGGGTGAAAAGGATTTTGCTTCATTTTATTTCAATTTTTTGTAGATAGATGATTGATTTTCTGCTTTTAATTTGTGATAAACGTTTGACAGTTTTTTCTCTTTTTTAACATAAAAGGCTTGCATTTTTTATCGAAAACGGTTACTATTAAAAGTGATAAGATTTTTGGAGGAATGAATGAATGGAATGGACAACTGAGCGTCGTTACAGACTTTATCAAGATTGGACGCAAGAAGAAATTCAACATATAAAGGAAAATATGGCTCAATCTCCATGGCATACTCATTACCATGTTGAGCCAAAAACAGGACTTCTAAACGATCCAAATGGCTTTTCCTACTTTGATGGGAAGTGGGTTGTTTTTTATCAGAACTTTCCTTTTGGTGCAGCCCACGGTTTGAAATCTTGGGTGCAGTTGGAAAGTGAGGACTTGATTCACTTCACAGAAACTGGAGTCAAAGTTTTGCCTGATACTCCATTAGATAGCCACGGTGCCTACTCTGGTTCTGCCATGCAGTTTGGCGATAACTTGTTTCTATTCTATACAGGAAATGTCCGTGATGAAAACTGGATCCGTCAACCCTACCAGATCGGCGCTTTGATGGACAAGGATGGCAAGATTACCAAGATTGACAAGATCTTGATTGACCAGCCAGCAGACTCAACTGACCACTTCCGTGACCCGCAAATTTTTAACTTCAAGGGCCAATACTATGCTATCGTCGGTGGACAGGACTTGGAGAAAAAAGGCTTCGTCCGTCTCTACAAGGCTGTAGACAACGACTATACAAACTGGCAAGCCGTTGGCAACCTTGACTTTGCTAACGACCGTACTGCCTACATGATGGAATGTCCAAATCTGGTCTTTGTAGGGGAGCAACCTGTCCTTCTCTACTGCCCACAAGGATTGGATAAAAAAGTTCTAGACTACGATAACATCTTTCCAAATATGTATAAAATTGGTGCTTCCTTTGACCCTGAAAACGCCAAAATGGTAGATGTATCTCAACTTCAAAACATGGACTATGGTTTCGAAGCCTATGCAACTCAAGCCTTCAACGCTCCTGATGGACGTGCTCTAGCTGTTAGCTGGCTTGGCTTGCCTGATGTTTCATATCCATCTGACCGTTTTGACCACCAAGGAGCCTTCTCTTTGGTCAAGGAACTCACTATCAAAGACGGCAAACTCTACCAATACCCAGTCGCAGCTATCAAGGACCTTCGTGCTTCTGAAGAAGCCTTCTCAAATCGTGCCCAAACTAGGAACACTTACGAACTCGAACTCAACTTGGAAGCCAATAGCCAGAGCGAGATTGTCTTACTTGCTGATAAAGAAGGCAAGGGACTTTCCATCAACTTTGACCTTGTAAATGGTCAAGTGACAGTGGATCGTAGCCAGGCTGGAGAACAGTATGCCCAAGAATTTGGGACAACTCGTTCTTGCCCTATCGAGAATCAGGCTACTACTGCTACAATCTTCATCGATAACTCTGTCTTTGAAATTTTCATCAATAAAGGAGAAAAAGTATTTTCTGGTCGTGTCTTCCCACATGCGGACCAAAATGGTATCCTGATCAAATCTGGAAACCCAACTGGAACTTACTATGAATTAGATTATGGTCGCAAAACTAACTGATGTCGCCAAACTTGCAGGCGTCAGCCCTACTACCGTTTCTCGGGTTATCAATAAAAAAGGCTATTTATCAGAAAAAACCATTCAAAAAGTCAATGAAGCCATGCGGGAATTGGGCTATAAGCCCAACAACCTAGCTCGTAGTTTGCAAGGAAAATCGGCTAAATTAATCGGCTTGATTTTCCCAAATATTTCCAACGTTTTCTACGCAGAATTGATTGATAAGCTGGAACACCAACTCTTCAAAAATGGTTACAAGACCATCATCTGCAACAGTGAGCATGATTCTGAGAAGGAACGCGAATACATCGAAATGTTGGAAGCCAATCAGGTGGACGGCATCATTTCTGGTAGTCACAACTTGGGAATCGAAGACTACAATCGAGTGACGGCACCAATTATTTCCTTTGACCGAAATCTGTCACCAGACATTCCAGTCGTTTCCTCTGACAACTACGCTGGTGGAGTTCTTGCTGCCCAGACCTTGGTTAAGACAGGCGCCCAATCTATCATCATGATTACAGGGAATGACAATTCCAATTCGCCTACTGGACTACGCCACGCTGGTTTTGCATCCGTACTTCCAAAAGCTCCTATTATCAATGTTTCCAGTGACTTTTCTCCCGTCAGAAAAGAAATGGAAATCAAGAATATCTTGACTCGACAAAAGCCAGATGCCATCTTTGCTTCAGATGATTTGACAGCTATTTTGGTCATTAAAATCGCTCAAGAATTGGGCATTTCTGTACCAGAAGAGCTCAAGGTCATCGGCTATGATGGTACCTACTTTATCGAAAATTACTACCCTCAACTGGCTACTATCAAGCAACCCTTGGAAGAGATTGCCTGCCTCACTGTCGATCTTCTCTTGCAGAAGATCGAAGGCAAGGAAGTTGCGACAACTGGTTACTTCTTACCAGTTACCTTATTACCAGGAAAAAGTATTTAAATACAAGAAAACTCAGACCGAATTCGTCTGAGTTTTTATGATCTTAAATTTTCTAGGTAGCGCTGGGCTGTCTCTAGGTTAAAGGTTTTATCTGCGATGAGGCGCTCGACTAGGGGAGCAACTTCGGATTCACTAGCACCTGCGAGAAGTGCCAAAGATTTAGCCTGCAATTTCATGTGGCCTTGCTGAATCCCTGTACTCACCAAGGCTTTGAGGGCCGCAAAATTTTGGGCAAGCCCGATAGACACGATAATCTGGGCTAATTCTTTGGCAGAAGGATTTCCCAATAATTCATGACTGAGAGCTACACGAGGGTTGAGACCAACAGAGCCACCCTTGGTCGCTACAGGCATGGGTAAGGTCATCTCACCGACCAATTCTTCTCTTTCAAGATCCAGCGTCCAGCGACTGAGACCTTGATAGCGCCCGTCTCGACTAGTAAAGGCATGAGCCCCCGCCTCAATGGCACGCCAGTCATTACCAGTGGCAATCAAAATGGCATCAATACCGTTAAAAATCCCTTTATTGTGGGTAGCCGCTCGATAAGGATCAGCTTGCGCAAACTGACTAGCCAAGGCTATCTTCTCTGCAATTTCTCGTCCTTGCTCCTTTTGGCGGATCAAGTAGCGAAAGGCGATGCGACAGCTTGCAGTCACCAGAGAATCAGTTGCGTAGTTGGACAGGATTCCCATGAGACTCTGTCCCTGACTGAGTTCTTCTAAGACTGGTTTCAAGGCTTCCAGCATGGTGTTGAGCATATTGGCACCCATGGCTTCCTGGGTATCGACATGAATATAAACAACGAGAAAGTCTGGTTCGCCTTTTATCTGCTCGACATGCAGATCACGCGCCCCACCTCCACGTTTAACGATAGAAGGATAGGCTTGATTGGCAAGTTCTAGGAGCTCTGCTTTCTTGCTGGCAATCTTCTCTTGCGCTTGTTCAGGGTCAGCAACTTGATAAAGGGCTACCTGTCCAATCATCTGGCGCTCATGAACCTGAGCAGTAAAGCCACCTGCTCGCTTGATGATTTTACTAGCATAGCTGGCCGCAGCAACCACGGACGGTTCTTCTGTCACATAGGGAACTGTGTATTCCTGACCGTTAACGAGAACCTCTGGGACCAGCGAATAAGGCAGAGAAAAAGTTCCCACCACATTCTCACTCAGCTGATCTGCCACAGTTACACTCATCTGTTCATCCTGCTCTAAACTCTCTTGCCTCTCAGGACTAAGGAACGCCTGAGCTTTTAACAGCTCGAGGCGCTCTTGGTATGATTTTTTAGAAAATCCATTCCAACTTATCTTCATTATTTTTCAACCTTGCTATAACGGCGTTGGTGATCAACAATTTCAACCAAGGCAAAATCTTGATTTTCATAGCCAGCAAACTGAGCAGAATTTGTTTCATCTAAGTCTACTTCTTCAAAGAAGACTTTTTCATAGTCTGCAACAGATAAGGCAGTTCGTTGGTTGAGCTTGTTCAAGCGGTCTTTATCCAGATAAGCTTCATAACCTTCAACCAATTCACCGCTGAAGAACTCAGCTACAGCACCACTTCCGTAACTATAAAGGGCGATTTTATCCCCAGCCTTCAAGCTATCTGTATTTTCCAAGAGAGACAGAAGCCCAAGGAAAAGTGAACCTGTGTAGATATTCCCCACCTTTTGACTGTAAAGAATAGACTGGTCAAAATGCTTTTGCAAGAGGTCTTTTTTCTCTTGAGGCAGGCTCTTATCCATGATTTTTTTCAAACCTTTTAAGGCTAATTTAGGATAAGGCAAATGGAAACAAACAGCCGCAAAATCATCCAAAGTAAGCTGGTAGCGTTTTTGATATTCAAGCCAAGTCGTTTTCAAACTATCCAAATATTGTTGGGTAGAATAGACACCATTTACATAAGGAGTTGTCGAGTAATTTGGACGCCAAAAATCCATGATGTCACGGGTTTGAGCAACATTGTCATTATTAAAGGCCATCATGCGTGGATTTTGTGTAATCAACATGGCCACACTTCCAGCACCTTGAGTTGGTTCTCCTGGAGTTTCAATACCGTACTTGGCAATATCACTGGCAATGACCAAGACCTTGGACTCTGGAGAATTTTCCACATGCAATTTGGCATAATGAAGGGCAGCTGTCGCTCCATAGCAGGCTTCTTTAATCTCGAAACTACGCGCAAAGGGCTGAATACCCAGCAAGCCATGCACAAAGACGGCTGCAGCCTTACTCTGGTCAATTCCTGACTCGGTCGCCACAATGACCATGTCAATTTCTGCTCTTTCTTGCTCAGTTAAAATAAAGTCACTAGCACTGGCCGCCAAGGTCACGATGTCCTCAGTTAAGGGCGCAATACTCAATTCCTCGAGTAAGAGTCCTTTGCTTAATTTTTCAGGGTCAATTCCCCTCGCTTCTGCTAAGTCTTGTAACTTCAAGACATATTGACTGGTCGCAAAACCAATCTTATCAATACCGATTGTCATATTTACCTCTGTTTTATCATTCATGTAAAAAATCGTTCGGTACTATTTTATCACAAATGGCAGTAAAAGAGATAAAAAAGACTTGATTCACCAAATCAAGCCTCTTATTGGTCATAATTTCAAAGAATGATTAGTTGCTAGAGAGTTCACCGATATAAGTAGCTTTATAAGCCCCATTCTCAGTTATCAGTTCCTGGAGGATTAAATTTCCTGAGTAAGTCCTTCCCATCTCATCTACAAATTCTTGATAAAACTGACTGGTCGGAATTTCTCTGACATCCTTATCAAATGTCTTGTCAAGTGTTTTACTAACCTTTTCGGCAATCAACTGATGCTCTTGTAATCCACTTTGAAACTCTGAACCCAAACTAGAAACCATGACTGGGATAAGCAACAAAGTCAGTAGACTTACAGACAATAAGGAAAATAGTGATTTTTTCATGATTTTTCCTCCTTTATATAGAGAGAATAGCATACATAGAAAGCCTTGTCACTATATTTATCTCATTTTTCAGAAAATTCTTTTATTTCTGTAAAGTCTACGATACTCGATGTGTTTTTATATAATGATACAGTCTGAGAATCACTGTTCCGCTAGCCATTCCAATGGAAATGACCAGAGCCAGCATAACAACTAATGTTGCACTTGCCAGCGCTTTATTATAGTCCCCTGTCACAAAAAAGGCAGTTGTCCGATAGGAGAGATAACCCGGAACCAAGGGTGCCAAGATTGCTAAGATAAAGACCACAGCAGGAGTCTTATAAAGAATACTTAAAATCTGGCTGACACAAGAACCTATAATGGCTGCAATAAAAGTAGCCACAATAACATTGGTCGGTTCCTTGAGCAAGAGATAGACTAGCCAGACAGCCATGCCCAAAATTCCTCCTGGTAAGAGCATGGACCGCTGAACATTGAGTACGATTAGAAAGGTAATAATAGCAAGAAGACTTGCTACTGCTTGTAATAAAAAGGTTATTAGTGTCATATTAGTTCATCAATACCAAGGCGACAGAAGTTCCTGCCCCTAAAGCAAGGGTAATGAGCAGGGATTCAAACATCTTGCTCATACCAGAGTTTATGTGGTTGGTCATAATATCACGAACCGCATTGGTCAAGGCAATTCCTGGAACAAACGGCATGACCGCACCAGCTATAATCAAGTCTGCCGTTGAAGGAAAGCCTGTGTAGCGAGCCCAAAACTGGGCAATCATTCCAAAGACGAAGGCCCCAGCAAAGGCTGTCACAAAGGGAATTCGGATAAACTTCTCCACATAGAGGGAAAAGGCAAAACCAAATAAGGTCGCCACTCCTGCCCCAAGTGCGTCGTAGATATTTCCACTAAACATAACCGAAAAGAAAGGAGCACTTAAGGTCGCAGCCAGAGTTACCTGCAACTTAGTATAGGGAAGGGGTTGGGCCTGCAAGGCCGTCAATTGCTTAAAGGCTGTTTCTAAATCAATCTGCCCCCCAACCAGCTGACGAGAAATCTGGTTCACATCGCAGACTTTTTCGATGTTATAAGAAGAGGAGGTCACCCGCTTCATGCGCGAAATATTGGTATTTTCAATAGAGAAAAAGATAGCGGCAGGCATGGCAAGGACATTGCAATCCACAATCCCCTGCGAATGCGCAATCCGAATCATGGTATCTTCTACGCGATGAATCTCTGAACCACTTTTAAGGAGAATAGTCCCCGCTAGCATAATCACATCGATGACGGCATTTAATTCTCTTGATTCTTCCATGCGTTCCTCCTTTTATCAACTCCTTCTATTCTATCACAAATCCGGACTCAAAAAAAATCTTTGCCATGAAATCATGACAAAGATTGATTACTTATTTTGATTATCCATCTGATTTTAAGGAGTAGCTGAACTTGTTTTAGGTTTGTAGATTGAAATCTTGACCCTTGTCTTATTGAGGTCTACCTTTTCACCTGCTCTAGGACTTTGTTCAACAACCATGCCTTCTGCACTACCTGCAGGTGCTTTCGTCACTTCTACAACTTCTATATTGGCTTCCTTAATCCCAACAATTTGAATCAAATTGTTCTTAGTAAACTCCAAGCTGGAACCAATGTAACTCGGCATGGCAACACTTGTAACTTTTTTAGCTACTGTCAAGACGATTTGAGTAGGTTTACTCAAATCATAAGGGATACCTGCACCTGGACTTTGTTTCATAATCGTTCCTGGTTCGCTTTCGCTGGACTCTTCTTCCTCTATCTTAATCAAATTCTCAGGAACCTTCTTCTGCTTGAGTTCTGAGATGACTTCTGTAGAGTTCCGTCCAATATAGTTCCCTAATTGAATCGTCGTAGCTTTTTTAGCCACTGTCAAGACAATTTGAGTTGCCTTGCTCAAGTCATAGGTCGTACCTTCTGGTAGACTTTGCTTCATGACCGTTCCAGCCTCACTCTCCTTGGACTCTTCTTCCTCAATTTTAATCAAATTATCTGGAACTTTTTTCTCTTTTAATTCCGCAATGACATCAGATGATTTCCGACCGACATAATTACTAATTTGGAAAGATTGCTTGCCTGATGAGACAACCAAATTGATTTTCGTTCCTTCTTTTCGACCAGTTCCAGCGCCAGGATCTGTACGGATAATCCGCCCTTCCTCCACCTTTTCACTAGCCTCTGACTTCTCCTCGCCAATCTCAAAATTGGCTTTCTTGAGGGTTTCCTTGGCTTCCGCAACTGTCTGACCTGCCACATCTGGAATGGCAATGGTTGCAGGAGTTCTGGATAGTATCCAAATAAGAGAGGCTGCCACCAATACAAGGCTGGCCAAAAAAATCAGGTAACGCATCTTAAATCTACGTTTTTTCGGTGCTTGTGGTTGGTAAGTTTCCTCTGTCACAGCCTGGCTTGTTTTTTTGATTGGTTTGTGTTCTGTCTGCGCTTGAACCTTAGGAATAGATGTCAAGGTACTCTGGGAAACCTTCGGTAAGGTCTTGGTATCTGCCTTAGTCGCATCGTCAAAGATCAGCTTTGGTTCATTACGACGATTATAAGACAAACTACTAGACAAATCCACATACATCTCAGCAACTGATTTATAGCGATCTGTCAATTTCTTAGCAGTTGCCTTGATAACAACATTCTCCAAAGCCTGGGGCACAGATGGATTCTCAGCAATAACGGACGGCAGGGGTTTTTGGAAATGCTGGAGAGCGATGGTCACTGCACTATCCCCATCATAAGGGATATGGCCTGTCAGCATCTCATAGAAAATGATCCCCATGGCATAGATATCACTTTGTACAGTCGCCTTAGAACCACGCGCCTGCTCTGGTGACAAGTAATGAACGGAGCCCAGCATCGAGTTAGTCTGAGTCAGACTCGTCTCAGCAAAGGCTACTGCAATCCCAAAGTCTGTAACCTTGACAGTCCCATCTGGTGTCAAGAGGATGTTTTGAGGTTTCAAGTCCCTGTGAACAATCCCTCTGGTATGAGCCAAACGCATGGCGAGAAGAATTTGTCCCATGATACGGACGGCTTCTTCATTAGAAAGAGGATAGTGTTCCTTGATATAGCGTTTAAGGTCAAGTCCAGCCACATACTCCATAGCGAGGTACTGTTGACCGTCTTCCTCACCAATATCTGTTATCCGAACGATATGAGGATGGTCTAAATCTGCCATAGCTCTCGCTTCACGCTGAAAACGAGCTACAGCTATCGGGTCCGTCTGGTAGTTGGTCCTCAGAACCTTCACTGCCACTTCTTCCCCGTCTAGAATCAAATCTTTGGCTAAGTAAACATCTGCCATGCCTCCTCGACCAATCTGTTTGACAATCCGATAGCGTCCGGCAAAAATCTTGCCGATTTGGATCATTCTGCATCCTCCTCGTTCATAGAAACAAGGGCAACCGTAATGTTGTCTAAACCTCCTGCATTGTTAGCAAAACGAACAAGTGTCTCCGTTTTATCTGCTAAAGGAATATCACTGGTTACAATATCACGAATCTCACTGCCTGAAATCATGTTGGTCAAGCCGTCACTATTGAGCAAGAGATAGTCACCTGACTCAAGGATCACTGTCCCAAAATCAGGCTGAATTTCATCTTTTTGCCCAATAGACTGGGTGATAATATTTTTTTGCGGATGAGCTTCTGCCTCTTCTGGTGTCAATTGACCAGCCTTGAGTAATTCATTGACCAAAGAATGGTCGCTCGTCAACTGATGGTATTCTTCTCCACGAATCAAGCCGATACGCGAATCACCAATATGAGCATAGATAGCCTGATTATCGATAATAGCAAGGACTTCCAAAGTAGTTCCCATGCCTCTGTAAGCTTCATCCTGACCAAGCTGGTGAATCTTTTGATTTTCAATTTCTAGGTAATGGGCGAACCATTCACGCACTTCATTGACTGTATCGATTTGGGTATCAACCCAAGCTACACCCAGGTCTGTTACCGCCATTTCACTAGCGATATTCCCTGCGCGATGACCTCCCATCCCATCAGCTAAAATAATCATGGTACGTCCAGCTCTATTGACATAGTGGTTGACATAGTCTTGGTTATTTGTTCGTTTCTGACCAACATCTGTTAATAATGAAATTTCCATGTGTCAGTTCCTTCCTAATCCGATATCTTGCGAAATTGACTGATGAAGAATCCATCACTTCCATACAATTCAGGTGTAATGAGGATACAGCCGTCTTTCATGATATCCTTACATTCATGTTCTAGTTTTACCTGCTCGAACTCGGGATGACTTTCTAAAAAGGCCTCAACAACTTGAAAATTCTCCTCTGAGACAATAGTACAGGTGCTATAAGTTATTATACCACCTTTGCCTAGTGTTTGACAAACACTACCTAATATTTCTAGCTGAATTTCCTGTAAGGACGCGAAATCTGCCGTTTCTTTATTGTATTTGATATCTGGTTTTCGGCGCAAAAGACCGATTCCTGAACAGGGAGCATCCACCAAAATCTTATCAAATGAATTCTGCCCAAAAAACTCATGCACCTTTCTGGCATCCAATTTTTGCCTTTGAACCCGATCTGCAACTCCCAGACGTTGAGCATTTTCTTGGATTAAGTCCAACTTGTGATCGTACAAGTCCAGAGCAGTAACCTGACCTGTCGTGAGATAAGAGGCTATATGGGCTGTTTTCCCACCCGGAGCCGCACAGGCATCAAGCACTCGCTCATCTCCCTGCAAATTCAAAGTTGGCGCAACCAGCTGACTAGACTCGTCTTGGATGGTTATAGTCCCTTCTGCAAACAAATCATGGCCTGCAAAATGCCCTTGCTCCTTAACCAGACCAGTGGTTGCTAAAAGGGAATTATTCGCCTCCAATAAGGCTTGGATTTCCTCTTTTCGGCTTAAATCAGTTACACGAATACTGGCCTTGTTTCGCACCAAGAGACTTTCAAAAATAGCTTGCGCTCGCTCCTCTCCGTATTCTTCCTTGAGCTTTGCAACTAGCCAAACCGGAAGGGAATAAGCGATGGAGTCACGCTTGTTTTTTCGTTTGATGCTAGCAATATCTGGCCAGCCTTCACGCAAGATACGGCGAAGGACGGCGTTGACCAATTTTTCACTGCCTTTTTTACGGACTTTGGCCAATTCCACTGCTTCATTGACCACAGCATAATCTGGAATCTTGTTCAAATAGCGGAGCTGGTAGGCACTCATGAGAAGAAGGACATAGAGCCAGTTATCTAACTTATCTCTGTCTTCGATAAAATGGGATAGGTACCATTCCAGAGTCAGTTTACGGGCTACCGTTCCATAGACTAGCTCGGTCACTAAGCCCTTGTCTGCTGCCGAAAGTTGACTTCCCTTGAGATGCTTATTTAAGGCGATATTTGAGTATGCTTGATTGATAAAAACATCCTCTAATACTGCCAGGGCTAAACTTCTAGCCGTTTCTACTTTAGTCACCAAATCGTTCTCCTACAGTCAATGTACGTCCAACTCCGTTGAGGAAGGAAGCGATGTCCATCTTAGGCTTACCAGCTGGCTGCACTTGCTTAAGAGACAAAGCTCCTTCTGCCGTTGCGACAATCAATTCTTTCTTGCCGATAGAGAGAATCTCTCCTGGATTTCCCTGACCTTCTACTGGCAGGGCTTCATAAATCTTAAAGCGGTCGCCCTTAAGGAAAGTATGGGCAACAGGCCAGGGGTTCATCCCTCTGATTTGGTTGAAAAGTTGACGATTGCTTTTAGTCCAATCCAACTTTTCTTCCTCTGGCTTGATATTTGGCGAGAAAGTAACCTGACTTGGATCCTGCGGTTCAGGTTTGATGTCACCAGCAATGTAGGCAGGCAAAGTATCCAAAAGCAAATCACGACCAACTAGCGCCAATTTTTCAAACAAGGTGCCAACATTGTCCTCATCTGTGATCGGAATACTACGACGAGAAATCATATCCCCTGCATCCATTTCCTTAACCATCTCCATAATGGTTACACCAGCTTCCTCATCACCTTGAATCAAGGCATAATGGATCGGAGCACCACCACGATGTTTAGGAAGGAGTGACGCGTGAACGTTGACCGCAAAGTCCATGCTATCAAGGAGTTTACTTGGGAGAAACTGGCCAAAAGCGGCAGTCACAATCCCATCTGCTCCTAGCTTCATAAGATCTTCCATCTCTGGACTTCCAGATAGTTTTTCAGGTTGGTAGATAGGAAGTCCTGCCTCTTTTGCAGCTTGTTTAACTGGGGTTTCCTGGATAACTTTTTTACGTCCGACAGCACGGTCTGGCTGGGTCACAACGGCTAGAATTTCGTAACGGTTATCTGTCAAAAGTCCTTTTAAGACTGTTGCTGAAAAGTCGGGTGTCCCCATAAAGATTAGTTTTGTCATATCTTCTCCTTCTTATAAAAATTGCTGTGGCTCATGGTCAATGCTGAGACGGAGCTCACTATTTTCCCTTTCTTGAGTCAAGGCCAAGACCTGGTTGAGGGTTGGTCCCAGCTCATCTTCTAAACGGTATTTAATTAAAATCTGGTAATGATAGAGGTTGTGAGTACGGGCGATGGGTTTGGGCGTTGGCCCGAGGATGTTACTGGTTTCAGACAAACCTGACCGCAAAATGTTCATGACTTCATAGGCACGTTTGACCACCTCTTCTTCTTTCTTGTGAGAAAGGGTAATGCCAATGGTGAAATAGTAAGGTGGATAGCCAAGTTGTCGTCTGATACCCATTTCATAAGCATAAAAGCCTTCGTAGTCCTGGTCTTTTGCAAATCGAATAGCGTAGTGCTGAGGATTGTAAGACTGAATCAAGACCTGCCCAGCTTTTTCAGCACGTCCTGCTCGACCTGCCACCTGAGTCAAGAGCTGGAAGGTTCTCTCAGAAGAACGGAAATCAGGCAGATTCAAGGCCGTATCCGCATTTAGAACACCGACTAGGGTCACATTTGGAAAATCCAATCCCTTGGCAATCATCTGAGTACCTAGTAAAATATCTGCTTCTCCTCGCCCAAACTGGTCAAGCAGAGCTTGGTGACTACCTTTCTTACGAGTCGTGTCCACATCCATGCGCAGAATGCGAGCCTGGGGAAAGAGTTCTGCTAGCTCGTCATAAGCCTTCTGTGTCCCTGTCCCATAGTAGCGAATACTGCGGCTCTTACAGTTAGGACAGACCTGAGGAATGTCCTTCGAAAAACCACAATAATGGCAGTTCATATTCTTGGTATCCATGTGCAAGGTCAAGGAAATATCACAGTTGGGACAAGTATCCACCGTCCCACACTCCCGACACATGACAAAGCTAGAATAACCACGGCGATTGAGCATGAGAACCACCTGCTCTTTTTTAGCCAGACGGTCCTGAATCGCTTCTAGCAAAGGAGGCGTAAAATTTGACGTCTCGTTTTGTCCGATATAGTCCCGAAAGTCAATCACTTGAACCTCAGGGATTCTAGCTAAAGGATTGGCGCGTTGGGTCAGACGTAAATGTTGATAAACGCCTTTGCCAGCCCGAGCACGGCTTTCCAGACTAGGAGTTGCTGAACCAAGCACCAGAGCCGCTTGATTATAATGAGCCCGTAAAATAGCCACCTCTCTAGCATGGTAACGGGGATTACTGTCCTGCTTATAAGTCGCTTCATGCTCCTCATCGATAATCATGACACCTAGATTTTTCAGCGGAGCAAAGATGGCAGATCTAGCACCAACAACAACTTGGGCATCGCCGCGTTCCACCTTGCGCCATTCATCATACTTTTCACCATTGGACAGGCCTGAGTGAAGAATGGCCACTTTCTTACCAAAGCGAGCAATAAAACGCTCCGTCATCTGCAGAGTCAAGGAAATCTCAGGCACTAACAAGATGGCTGTTTTCCCCTTATCCAAAGCTCCTTGGATTATTTGTAAGTAAACCTCGGTCTTCCCACTTCCTGTGATCCCTTGAAGGAGGAAGGGAGGCTGATGACTACCAATAGCACTCACAACCGCATCACGCGCCTGTCTTTGCTCTGGATTCAACTCCAAAGGCTGACTTGCTTCAATCCCTTCAAAATAAGCAGCCGAGCGTTGCACTTCCTTTTGGACTATGGACACAGCACCTTGTTCCACAAAAAAGTTGACCTGCTCCCGTGAGTAGGACTCTAACAAACTAGCCAAGGAAGCACTCTCAGGATGAGACAGCAAGTAATCTCTCAATTCCAACTTTTTCTTGGCACGCGCAGATATTTCAACACCTTCTAATTGAGCTAGATTCACCTCATACCAAGACTGGGTCTTGACCTTCTTTTGATCGACTGCCTGATATTCCAGACCAAGTAGGCCTTTTCTAGTCAAACGCATCATTTCAGCTTGCTTACCTAAATCCAGAGAAGAAAAGGCTAGTGAATCTTCAGAACCAAACAAGCGCTCTCGGTCTTCCTGACTCAGACCTTCCAGAGGATAGAGAATCTTGTCATAGCTAGAATTTAGAAATCCCGGTAGCATAGCCTTGAGAATAGAGATTTTGTAAGAAAATACAGATTTGCGGAGCTCCTCAGCCAGCCAGAGTTGTTCTTGCGTGAGAACAGGAGAAAAATCCAGTACCTCGGCAATATCTTTTAAATCTTGACTTACCCCTTCTTCATCCACTTGGGACTCCAAACCAAGAACAATCCCTTGAATCAGGCGATTACCCTTACCAAAAGGCACATGAACCCGCATCCCAACTTCCAGCATTCCCTCAAATTCCTCCGGAATCCTGTAACTATAGGGCTGGTCCGTCTGCATCAAGGGCACATCTACAATAATATTGGCTATAACCATCTTCTCACCTCCTCCTTGTCAGTACATTCTTACAATAGAAAAAATAAGATTGAGTCCCCCCAACCTTAAATTTTTTCACCATCTTCTTTTTCTTTAGCGATTTGCTCTTTGATTTTCTTTTCTTCTTCTTCTTTGCGGCGTTTTTCTTCTTCGATACGGCGACGCACTGCTTCACGTTTCCCTTCTGGGTCTGGGTGAATGGTTACGTTTCCTGATTCGATTTCTTCTAGAGCGCGAAGAGTTGATTTTTCAGACTTGAAACCTTGAGTTGCTGGTGCACCTGCTTCCAATTCGTGGGCACGTTTTGCTTCCAAGATTACGAGTGAATATTTTGAAGGAACCTTGTCGAGCAAGGTATCAATAGAGGGTTTTAACATCATTTGCTTGTACCTATTTTCTAAATTTTATCGGGTAGTTGGAGACTTTGGTAACATCTCCTGATAGTGACCAATGACACGGTCCACACGGAAGTGCTCTGCTTCGATCACACGTTTGACACGCTCAGCAGCTAGGGGCACCTGATCGTTGACAATCGCATAATCATACTCACGCATGAGAGCAATTTCTTCCTTGGCTTTTTCGATTCGTTGGGCAATCACTTCTGCGCTATCTGTTCCACGACCTACCAAGCGGTCTTGTAATTCATCCAAATCTGGTGGTGTCAGGAAGATAAAGACAGCATCTGGAACCTTTTTCTTAACCTGAAGAGCACCCTGAACTTCAATTTCAAGGAAAACATCGATTCCCTTGTCCAAGGTTTCATTGACGTAGGTCAGAGGAGTTCCATAGTAGTTGCCGACATATTCTGCGTATTCCAACATCTGTCCTTGACGAATCAGCTCTTCAAACTCTTCACGAGTACGGAAGAAATAGTCACCACCGTCCACTTCTCCAGGACGTTGTGCGCGTGTCGTCATCGATACAGAGTATTGAAATTGATTTTCAGAACTCTCAAAAATCTCTCTTCTAACCGTTCCTTTGCCAACCCCTGAAGGACCAGAAAAAACGATTAGTAAGCCTCGGTCTGCCATTGTGTCTCCTTTTAGTCAATCTGTGAAATAACATTTCTCTAGAATAATGGCAAAAAGCCAGATTATCCTTTACAGTCTTTCTATCTAGTGTAACAAAAAAGCAGTAATTTTTCAACTGCTCTTTCTTATTTATTTAGATGTGTTGTGATTCGAACGTGAAATATCGCTTTTAAAATATCTTCAGAAAATAGGTCTATACCATTTACAAATGAAAAAGAAAGGTTTATAATGTAATTGACATAATAAATTGTAGAATCAATTTTTTAAGGAGGTTAACATTATGCCTAACTATATTAAAGCGGATCAGTTTTTCTACCCACACGGAGTTCGTCGAGGTGGTTACTTGGAACTTGTGGACGGCAAGTTTGGAAAACATGTAGAGCAGATTCCTGAAGGAGCTGAGGTGATTGACTATACAGGTTATAGCATTGCTCCAGGACTTGTGGATACCCACATTCATGGATTTGGCGGTGTGGATGTTATGGATAATAATATCGAAGGAACGCTTCATACTATGAGTGAAGGACTCCTCAGCATGGGGGTAACGAGCTTCTTGCCAACAACTTTGACATCGACTTATGAGCAATTGCTTGCGGTAACTGAAAATATCGGTGCTCGTTATCAAGAAGCAAGTGGCGCGAAAATTCGTGGAATTTATTTTGAAGGGCCTTATTTCACAGAGAAATACAAGGGGGCTCAAAACCCTGCCTACATGAAAGATCCTCGCATGGATGAGTTTCGTGCTTGGCAAAAAGCAGCAAATGGCTTGCTAAATAAAATTGCTCTTGCGCCAGAGCGTGAAGGTGTAGAAGACTTTGTACGGACTATCACCGGAGAAGGTGTAACGGTTGCTCTTGGGCACTCAAACGCGACTTTTGATGAAGCTAAAAAAGCAGTCGATGCTGGAGCGAGTGTTTGGGTACACGCCTACAATGGAATGCGTGGGTTGACTCACCGCGAACTGGGTATGGTTGGAGCCATGTATCAATTACCTCATACCTATGCAGAGTTGATCTGTGATGGCCATCACGTAGATCCAAAAGCCTGCGAAATTCTTATCAAACAAAAAGGGACAGAAAACATTGCTCTTATTACAGACTGTATGACAGCTGGTGGATTGGAAGACGGTGACTATATGTTGGGAGAATTCCCAGTTGTCGTTGCAAATGGAACTGCACGCCTCAAATCGACAGGTAACTTGGCAGGTTCTATCCTCAAACTCAAAGATGGTGTGAAGAATGTAGTCGAATGGGGAATTGCGAATCCGCATGAAGCAGTCATGATGGCCAGCTTCAACCCAGCTAAATCCGTTCACATCGATGACGTCTGTGGACAAATTCGTGAAGGTTATGATGCAGATTTTATTGTTTTAGACAAAGATTTGGAATTGGTAGCAACCTATCTAGATGGTGTGAAACGTTATCAAGCATAAGAGAGAAGAGTCTGGGCAAAAGTCTAATTTGAGGAGAAAATCCAGTAATACTCCTTTGAAGTCAAAAAGCAACAAACACTGTCAACTATTTGTTACAACTCCATTAATTAGTATTCCACTTTCTAAAATCAGTATTTTGAGCTGTGCAATCCAAGTCTTCTAATTTGTTTTTTAATTTCTGTTTAGTATAAATTTTACTTGGGCAGTAGACCAACTTGGAGCGTTTACGAGTTGTTCCAGGCTCAGTTTAGCTTGTTTTCT
>NZ_VMMR01000100.1:0-7049 GCF_013277285.1 Streptococcus sp. 339
TAAACGAGATTAAAGAACAGCGAAATCCCTTGTCGCGCAAGGGGGTAGCTGCCCTTTTGTATTTTTTAAGTGATAAAGTCGGGATTATAGCACGCCAAGGTCAGAAAAAAACTATCTCGTGAAAAAAAGATCCGTTGGGGTCTTAATTCGCATTCTTGTTTCCAAGCTCATGAAAAAGAGGTCCCCCTGACCTCAACTCGCTCTTTCATTTCAAGGCTCGTGAAAAAAAGACCCAACCGGGTCTGAAAAAGAGGTCCACCCGGACCTCTTTTTTAATCTTCGTTTACGAAAGGCATCAAAGCCATTACGCGAGCGCGTTTGATAGCTGTTGTTACTTTACGTTGGTTTTTAGCTGAAGTTCCTGTTACACGACGAGGAAGGATTTTCCCACGTTCTGAAACGAAACGGCTAAGAAGCTCAGTATCTTTGTAATCAACATATTCAATTTTGTTTGCTGCGATGTAATCAACTTTTTTACGGCGTTTGAATCCGCCACGACGTTGTTGAGCCATGTTTTTTCTCCTTTATAATTTTAGTTGTCCATTAGAATGGTAAATCATCATCTGAAATATCCAATGGATTTGTTGTTCCAAATGGATTTTCATCACGTGAAAAGTCTGGTACTGAATTTGTAGGCGCTGAATAGTTTGCAGTTGGTGCAGAGTAAGCTCCACCTGTATGACCTTCACGCACACTACGGCTTTCTAACATTTGGAAATTCTCAGCCACGACCTCTGTCACGTAGATACGTTGTCCTTGCTGGTTATCGTAACTACGAGTCTGGATACGGCCTGTCACCCCGATAAGTGAGCCTTTTTTAGCCCAATTAGCAAGGTTCTCAGCCTGTTGACGCCACATAACGACATTGATAAAATCAGCCTCACGTTCGCCATTTTGACTCTTAAATGTACGGTTTACTGCAAGAGTAAAAGTCGCAACTGCTACATTTGATGGGGTATAACGCAACTCAGCGTCACGTGTCATGCGCCCTACAAGTACAACATTGTTAATCATAGTTTACCTTCTTACGCGTCAATTTTGACGATCATGTGACGAAGAATGTCAGCGTTAATTTTTGAAAGACGGTCAAACTCTTTAAGAGCTGCATCGTCGTTTGCTTCAACGTTAACGATGTGGTAAAGTCCTTCACGGAAATCTTTGATTTCGTATGCAAGACGGCGTTTTTCCCAAGATTTTGATTCAACAACAGTTGCACCGTTGTCAGTCAAAATAGAGTCAAAACGTGCTACCAAAGCGTTTTTAGCTTCTTCTTCAATGTTTGGACGAATGATATAAAGAATTTCGTATTTAGCCATTGATATGTTCCTCCTTTTGGTCTAATGACCCCAAGACTTTGCAAGGGGTAAGTGAGGTTCGCTCACAATAAACTATTATACTAGAAAAAATTTTTTTACGCAAGTAAAAACTCTGGAATTCGAAAAAACGCCACATGGGCGTTTTCCTATTCTTACGGTTTAATACGGTGCAACATACGTGGGAATGGAATGGCTTCACGGATATGTTTTGTTCCTGCTGCGAAGGTTACCATACGCTCGATACCGATACCAAATCCACCGTGTGGAACTGTACCGTATTTACGAAGGTCAAGGTAGAATTCATACTCTGTACGATCCATGCCAAGTTCATCCATCTTAGCGACAAGGGCATCGTAGTCTTCCTCACGCATAGACCCACCGATAATTTCTCCATAGCCTTCTGGAGCAAGCAAGTCTGCACAAAGCACGCGCTCTGGATTTCCAGGAACTGGTTTCATATAGAAGGCCTTGATGGCTGCTGGGTAGTTCATGACAAAAGTTGGCACACCAAAGTGGTTTGAAATCCAAGTTTCATGTGGTGAACCAAAGTCATCACCATGCTCAAGATGTTCGTAGTCAGCGTCTTCATCATTTTCATGCTCCTGCAAGAGGTCAATGGCTTGATCGTAAGTGATACGTTTGAATGGCTCTGCAATATAGCGTTTCAAGAGTTCTGTATCACGTTCCAAGGTTTCCAAGGCTTGAGGCGCACGGTTAAGAACACCTTGTAGAAGAGCTTTTACATAAGCTTCTTGCAAGTCAAGTGACTCATCGTGTGTCAAGTATGAGTACTCTGCGTCCATCATCCAGAACTCAGTCAAGTGACGGCGCGTTTTTGATTTTTCAGCACGGAATACTGGACCAAAGTCAAAGACACGACCAAGAGCCATAGCGCCTGCTTCTAGGTAAAGCTGACCTGATTGGCTCAAGTAGGCTGGCGTTCCAAAGTAATCTGTTTCAAAGAGTTCTGTTGAATCTTCTGCCGCATTTCCTGAAAGAATTGGGCTATCAAATTTCATGAAACCGTTCTTGTCAAAGAACTCATATGTTGCATAGATGATAGCGTTACGGATTTGCATCACCGCTACTTGCTTACGAGAGCGAAGCCACAAGTGACGGTTGTCCATCAAGAAGTCTGTACCATGTTCTTTTGGTGTGATTGGGTAGTCTTGAGATTCACCGATCACTTCGATGTCTGTGATGTCCAACTCATAGCCAAATTTAGAACGTTCGTCCTCTTTGACAATACCTGTCACATAGACAGACGTTTCTTGGCTCAAGCGTTTGATAACATCAAACTTCTCAAGTCCTACTTCTTCACCAAATTTTTCGACAAAGTTTGGTTTAAAGGCTACACCTTGAAAGAAGGCTGTTCCATCACGCAATTGCAAGAAGGCGATTTTCCCTTTTCCTGATTTGTTGGCAACCCAAGCGCCAATCGTCACTTCCTGACCAACATAGTCTTTTACATCAATAATCGTTACACGTTTTGTCATTATTTTTCCTTTTTCTTTTTTATTCTTTATGGCAAACCACTTCTATATTGTTCCCATCTGGGTCAATCACAAAAGCAGCGTAGTAAATCGGATGCTCACTGCGATAACCAGGAGCCCCATTGTCTCGCCCACCTGCCTCTAAACCAGCCTCATAACAAGCCTGAACTTCTTCCTTATTTTCTGCTAAAAAAGCAAAGTGAATAGGATCTTGTGTCCCCTGAGCCAGCCAAAAATCACCACCAGGATGAGGGCTGTTCGGGGCAAGAAAACTGATTAGAGAACTAGTCTTAAAAGCCAATTTATAGCCCAAAGGAGCGAGAAAACTCTTATAAAATCCTTCTGAAATTTGTAAAT
This sequence comes from Streptococcus sp. 339, assembly GCF_013277285.1. Taxonomy (NCBI): domain Bacteria; kingdom Bacillati; phylum Bacillota; class Bacilli; order Lactobacillales; family Streptococcaceae; genus Streptococcus; species Streptococcus sp. 339. Next base: position 3,167 of record NZ_VMMR01000100.1, read on the forward strand.
CCTTTACCTTAATCTCAAAATGATCAATCATTCTCACTACCCATAAATGCTTTCAAGCGTTTAACTGCTTCTTTAAGCGTGTCTAGGTCTGTCGCATAGCTGAGGCGGACATTTTCTGGTGCTCCGAATCCTGCTCCTGTTACCAAGGCCACTTCGGCTTCTTCTAGGATAGCGGTTGTAAAATCTGTCACATCTGTATAGCCTTTCATCTCCATAGCTTTTTTGACATTTGGGAAGAGATAGAAAGCTCCTTGCGGTTTGAGCACTTCAAATCCTGGCACCTCAGCAAGAAGGGGATAGATGGTATTGAGACGTTCCTCAAAAGCCTGACGCATGCTTTCTACAGTATCTTGCTCACCTGATAGAGCCTCAACTGCTGCATACTGGGCTACTGCTGACGGATTCGAAGTTGTTTGACCTGCAATCTTGGACATGGCAGCAATAATGTTTGCTTCTCCAACGGCATAGCCAATCCGCCAACCTGTCATGGCATAGATTTTAGACACACCATTGATGACCACTGTTTGCTTGCGAATTGCCTCAGATAGGCTAGAAATCGGTGTGAACTCATGACCATTATAGACCAAGCGCCCATAGATATCATCTGCTAGAATGAGAATATCCTTTTCTACAGCCCAGTTTCCGATTGCCAAGAGTTCCTCACGGGTGTAAATCATACCTGTCGGATTGGATGGCGAATTCAGCACCAAAACCTTGGTCTTGTCTGTGCGAGCTGCTTCTAACTGCTCTACGGTCACCTTAAAGTGATTATCTTCCTTAGCAGGAACAAAGACTGGCACACCTTCTGCCATCTTGACCTGGTCTCCATAGCTTACCCAGTAGGGGGTTGGGATGATAACTTCATCACCTGGATTGACCACAGCCATAAAGAAGGTATAGAGAGAATATTTGGCTCCAGCAGCGACTGTCACTTGATTTGGCGCTACAGAATAGCCGTAAAAGCGTTCAAAGTAAGTATTGACCGCTGCCTTGAGCTCTGGCAGGCCTGAGGTTACTGTATAAAAAGAAGCACGCCCATCTCGAATCGATGCAATGGCGGCATCTTGGATATTTTTTGGAGTAGTGAAATCTGGCTCACCCAAGGTTAGAGACAGGATATCTCTTCCCTCAGACTTGAGTGCTTTGGCACGAGCTCCAGCAGCCAAGGTCACACTTTCTTCCATTTCTAAAACACGGTTGGATAGTTTCATAGGCCCTCCTTATTGACCAATACTCCTGTTTCAAAATCTACTAGATAAAAATCAGAGCCTGACTTGACTTCCCAGATTGGTTTGTCTTGATAACGGCCAAAGGTAATCTTGTCAATCTCGCCAGCTCCTTTTTCCTTCGAAACAGCTTCTGCTTTTTCTTGTGAAACACCTTGATTTAGCTGATAAACGTAAATCTTGTGGTCATCTTTTCCAATCAGGACAGCAAGTGCTTCTTGTTTTTTATTACGGCCAAGAACGCTATAATAGGATTCCAAGCCATTGTATAAGTCAACCTGATCAGCCTGCTCTAATCCTGCATACTGCTGAGCTAATTTTTCTCCTTCACTTTTAGCTGTTTGATAAGGTTTCATACTCAGAAACACTAGATACAGAAAGGAAGCACTGATAACCACAAACAAAATCGTCATCCCTAGACCATACTGCCACAGTAGATTATTTTTTACTTTGTTTTGTCTTTTTTTCACTCGTCTATTTTACCATCTATTGGGCTTTATTACAAGTGAATGCAAGAACAATCGCACTTTATTTCTTCCTTCAAACAAAACCGATTTTGAAAGTGAAACAGTTCTTACTTTTTCAGTCACAAATGACTAGAGTTTCCGAAATTTTACAATTTTCAAATAAACTCTGAGCAAATTTCTTGCAAGTTGTTTTGCTTTGTTGTAATATATTTTATAACAACGAGAAAATTCTCGTAAATTTAAGAAAAAGGAGACACATCATGTCTAAACAAGTATTATTTATCGTCGGATCACTACGCCAAGGTTCTTTCAACCACCAAATGGCCCTCGAAGCTGAGAAAGCACTTGCTGGTAAAGCAGAAGTTAGCTATCTTGATTATTCAGCTATCCCTCTCTTCAGCCAAGATTTGGAAGTTCCAACTCATCCAGCTGTATCTGCTGCTCGTGAAGCAGTTCTCGTTGCGGATGCTATCTGGATTTTCTCTCCAGTCTACAACTTCTCTATCCCTGGTACAGTGAAAAACTTGCTTGACTGGCTATCTCGTGCCCTTGACTTGTCTGATACACGTGGCGTTTCTGCCCTTCAAGACAAGTTTGTCACAGTATCATCTGTAGCCAATGCAGGGCACGATCAACTTTTCGCTATCTACAAAGACCTCTTGCCATTTATCCGTACACAAGGCGTTGGTGATTTCACTGCTGCACGTGTTAATGACTCTGCTTGGGCAGACGGAAAATTGGTTCTTGAAGAAACAGTCCTAAGCTCACTTGAAAAACAAGCGGAAGACTTGGTCAATGCTATCAAGTAACTAATATAATAAAAGCGAACAAGACTACTTTTCTGACACTCAGAAGACTAGCTTGTTCGCTTTTTTTCATTTATAAACTAAAATAGCTGATGATACATATTGCCAAATACAAAATATCTGATTTCTATACTTCCTTAACAAAAACCAATTCCTGTGGCTGGGACAGATCTTCTCGGTAGGTAAATCCTGCAAAGCTTAAGCGACGAGCTTCCTCCACCGTCTGTACTTGATTTTCTATCAGGGCTGTCAGGAAGGCACCACGCGCTTTCTTGGAAATGGTTGAGTGAATTTTCAGCTGACCGCCTCTATCCTCCATAAATTTGAAGATCACCATTTTTTCTCTGATTTCCTTAGAAAATACCGTCTCAAACTCGGACGACAAGAGGGAGAAAATCACTTCTTCCTGCTTCACAGCTTCATCATAGGCTGCCTTCCAATGACTCTTTAAAGTCTTACCAGCGACTTTTAACTTCATCAAAAAGTCCAAACGGTGAGGGGCCATAGATGACAAGGCTGGAACGACACCGTACAAAGCCGAAGTAATAAAGACATGATTTTCAAGATAGGCTTGTTCCGCCTCGGTCAACTTATCTCGCTTGATATGGCGGTACATAAGCCCATCAAAAAGTTTAAGAGCTGGGTAGTGTTGAGCAGTTTGCCTTTTCAAAGCTTGGATATTTTGACATTCTTCCGCAGCCTTCTCGGCTGATACCTTATAAAAACTCTCCAATTGACTAGCAGAATAGAGGGCCAAGGCATCCAGCACGGCCTGACTTTCTGGTATTAAAGGTGTTGCCTCGATACTCGGCAAGTCTGTGTTCATTTCTTTTGCTGTAGGGATTAAAATTTTCATATTGATAGTGTAGCATATTTTTTAGCCACAACCAAGAAATTCATCTGATACTCAATGAAAATCANNAGCCGCAGGTTGCTCAAAGTACAGCTTTGAGGTTGCAGATAAAGCTGACGCGGTTTGAAGAGATTTTCGAAGAGTATGAAAAACCTCGGTTTGACCGAGGCTTCTCTATTTATTTGGGCCATCCTAACCAGATAGCCACGAGAACAAGGGCTGCGCCAGCTAAACTTGTTAAGATAGATAAGAATTTATCTTTTTTCTCCTTGAACTGAGAAAAACCTATCTTCAAAGCGAGCAGTCCAAGTAGCATTGAAGCAAGCATCAAATAAAAACCCATTTCTTTGTCCTCCATTAGTCTTAATTTATTTTATTATAACATATATTTCTTAAATAAACCTTTTTTATACTCAATGAAAATCAGAGAACAAACTAGGAAACTAGCCGCAGGTTGCTCAAAGCACAGCTTTGAGGTTGCAGATAAAGTTGACGTGGTTTGAAGAGATTTTCGCAGAGTATTACTGTACT
>NZ_VMMR01000101.1:0-3910 GCF_013277285.1 Streptococcus sp. 339
TTTGATTTTCATTGAGTTTAAATCCTTTAAGGCTATGGAGGAAAATATGGCTGATAAAAAAACTGTAACACCTGAGAAAAAATAACTCGCTGCTGAAAAGCATGTAGACGGACTAGTACAAAAAGCTTTGGTTGCGCTTGATGAAATGCGTAAGTTGAACCAAGAACAAGTTGATTACATCGTAGAGAAAGCATCAGCTGCAGCACTTGATGCAGTCAGAATTCTTGCTCAACATGCAATCGAAGAAACAGAACGTGGTGTATTTGAAGATAAGGTTACAAAGAACTTGTTTGCCTGTGAAAACATTGCAAACAACTTACGCGGACTAAAAACGGTAGGTATTGTTGATAAAGATGAATCAGATGGTTTAACTACAATTGCTGACCCTGTTGGTGTTGTTTGTGGTATCGTACCAACAACTAACCCTACATCTACTACAATATTTAAATCATTAATCTGCTTAAAAACTCGTAACCCAATTATCTTCAGCTTCCACCCTGCTGCAAATGAATGTTCTAAACAAGCAGCTCGTATAGTTCGTGATGCAGCTATTGAAGCTGGTGCTCCTGAAGAATGTATTCAATTTATCGAACAACCATCATTAGATGCAACAAACGCATTAATGAAACATGATGGAGTATCTATAATTCTTGCTACTGGTGGTAGTGCAATGGTTAAAGCAGCTTACTCTTGCGGAAAACCTGCTTTAGGTGTTGGTCCTGGTAACGTACCTGCTTATGTACACAAAGATGCAAAACTTAAACAAGCAGTTAACGACATCGTATTAAGTAAATCATTCGATAACGGTATGATTTGTGCCAGTGAACAAGCAGCTATCGTTGATACTGAACACTATGAAGAGTTCATTGAATTAATGAAAGAACACCATGTATACTTCGTTAACAAAGAAGAAAAAGCTAAACTTGAAGAATTCGTATTTGGAGCAAAAGCTAACTCTAATAACTGTGCTGGCGCTAAATTAAATGCTGACGTAGTTGGTAAATCTGCTGAACACATTGCTGAATTAGCAGGATTCGAAGTTCCTAAAGGAACAGTAATTTTAGCTGCTGAAGTTAAAGAAGTAGGAGAAAATGAACCTCTAACTCGTGAAAAATTATCTCCAATATTAGCGGTACTTAAATCTATTAGCACTGAAGATGGAATTGAAAAATCTCTTCAAATGGTTGAATTTAATGGTTTAGGTCACAGTGCTGCTGTACATACTCAAGACGAAGAGGTTGCTGAACAATTTGGTAAAGTAATTCCTGCTTGCCGTATCTTATGGAACTCTCCATCTACACACGGAGCTATCGGGGATATCTACAACGCGCTTATCCCATCACTAACTCTTGGATGTGGTAGCTACGGAGGAAACTCAGTATCTGGAAACATCGGAGCTGTAAATCTACTTAACTACAAAATTATTGCGCGCAGAAAAAACAATTTATAATAGTACAAAATTCCCCCAAAAGTATACTTTGAACCAAACGCAATCAGATACTCAAGCGAAATGGGGGGTAGAGAGAGTGATGATCTTAACTGACGACTCTATGGTTAAACTTGGATTCGCTCAACGTGTTATTGATCAATTGAACGCACGTAGCAACCGTGTAACTATCCAAGTCTTCTCAGATGTTGAACCAGATCCAGACATCACAACTGTAGAACGTGGTGCTGAGGTGATGAAAGCATTTGAACCAGACACAATCATTGCTCTTGGTGGTGGTTCACCAATGGATGCAGCCAAAGTAATGTGGCTCTTCTACGAACAACCAGAAATCGACTTCCGTGACTTGGTTCAAAAATTCATGGATATCCGTAAACGCGCCTTCCGCTTCCCATCACTTGGTAAGAAAGCGAAGTACATCGGTATCCCAACAACTTCAGGTACTGGTTCAGAAGTAACACCATTTGCCGTTATCTCTGATAAGAAAAACAACCGCAAATACCCATTGGCTGACTACTCATTGACACCGACTATTGCCATTGTTGACCCTGCTTTGGTTGAATCAGTTCCAGACTTTATCGCTGCTGATACAGGTATGGATGTCTTGACACACGCGACTGAAGCCTACACTTCAAACTTTGCTAACGACTATACAGACGGTATTGCGCTTCAAACAATCAAACTTGTCTTTGAATGGTTGGAAAAATCTGTTAAGACAGCTGACCCAGAAGCTCGTGAGAAAATGCACAATGCGTCTACAATGGCTGGTATGGCCTTCGCCAATGCCTTCCTTGGAATGAGCCACTCAATGGCCCATAAGATTGGTGGTGTTCATCACACTGTTCACGGACGTACAAATGCTATCTTGCTTCCGTACGTTATCCGTTACAACGGAACTCGTCCAGCTAAGACTACTACATGGCCTAAATACAACTACTGGAAAGCTGATGAGAAATTCCAAGACATCGCGAAAATGCTTGGCTTGCCTCACTCAACTCCAGAAGAAGCAGTTGAGGCATACGCTAAAGCTGTTTACGAACTTGGTGTTGCAGTAGGTATCAAGATGAACTTCCAGGATCAAGGAATTGATGAAAAAGCTTGGAAAGACAGCTTGCATGAAATTGCTTTGCTTGCTTATGAAGACCAATGTTCTCCTGCTAACCCACGCTTGCCAATGGTAGCTGACATGGAAGAAATTATGGCAGATGCATATTATGGCTACAAAGAAAGACCAGGACGCCGTAAATAATTGTTTATCAGTTTAGAGGCAGGAGTTATCCTGTCTCTTTTTTGTAATTCTATTTGAAAAATGGTATAATCATCGCATATATTTATTTGAAAATCAAATCTTTAATAATCATGCGAGGGGCAAATGAACAAGATAAATGAGTTAGGGGATAAAGTGCGACTTTTAAGAGAGGAGAAAGGCCTTAGTCGTCCAGTTTTTTGCGGGGATGAGTCTGAATTATCAGTGCGTCAGTTGGTGCGGATTGAAAAAGGAGAATTTCGCCCGACGATAAAAACCCTAGAATATATTGCAGAACGATTAGAAATTCCGTCCTACGTCTTGATGCCAGATTATAAGGAATTACCGAAGCGTTACCAAGAATTAAAGTACTTTCTTTTACATCATCCTGACTATGGAGACAAGGAGTTGCAGGAACAAAAGGAAGAATATTTCGATGAGATTTTTGAGAATTTTTATGATGATTTGCCACGTGATGAGAAGATGATAGTGGATTGTCTTCAAGCAATAGATGAAGTGAGAGCGACTAGTAATTCCTTATACGGAAGTGGTGTGATTGAGGACGGTCTTCAAGACTTACTATCCAGAGATGTATATAAAGCCGAGGACTTGTTGAAACTGAGACTGTATTTCAACTGTCAGTTAATGGATGGTTTAAATATGGGTGAGATAAAAGAATCTGAGCATGAAACCATTCTTTGTTTTCATGACAAATTAAGTTCTCAGGTTGATAAGATAGAGTTCGATTGTTTGGACTTACTTAGAGACTCCTTGTTAGCTTCTTTAACTTGTATAGAGATTATGGGGTTGCTTCATTATTTTAAGAGGGCAGTCGAGACCTTAAATAAAATAGGGCAAAAAACACGAGATTTTCAAAAACAACCGATTGTCTTGATGGTGGAGTGGAAATATTATATTCAGACGGATTATGATACAGCCAAACAAAAGTATGAAGAAGCAAAAATGATGGCGAGGATGTTTGGCAATGAGAAGTTAATCGTTAGTTTAGATAATGAATGGAGCGAAGACTTAGAAAGGTATTGTTAAATGCTTTATAGGAGTGACATTTCTGTCATTGGAGAAATGTCGCTTTTTTGTTACAATGAATTTTATACTCAATGAAAATCAAAGAGCAAACTAGGAAACTAGCCGCAGGCTGTACTTGAGTACGGCAAGGCGACGTTGACGTGGTTTGAAGAGATTTTCGAAGAGTATTA
>NZ_VMMR01000102.1:0-15965 GCF_013277285.1 Streptococcus sp. 339
ATTTGTAAAAGCCGATGAACTATAAAACCAGGCTCTTGTTTTGCGAGGTTCTTTTTTGAAATAAAAAGAGGTTGGGCAAAAAGCAATGTCATTAAGTTAAGAAATTTGGCTCTTTAAAATCAAAAACGCATAATATCCGGTGTTGACTTGAACCGTAATACTATGCGTTTTATTGTGAGAAAATTTATTTCATTTTCTCCTGAAATTGAGTTTTTACCCAGTCTCTAATGAGTTATTTCCAAGTGACCAGTTCGCTCCAAACGCTAACATTCGATATAGTAGAGGTTTCACCAGCTGGAACCCATTTGTTGGTGCCTAAGTATCTAACTTCTAGTTTACGAACGTTTACTGTGTAAGATGCTTTTAGTCTAATATAACCATAAGTGTAGGGTGGTACGTTATGGGAGACTGAGTGATTTAAACTAAGTCCAGCTCCAGACTCCGGAGCAGAAAAGCTAACACCTGCACCTACAGTCAGAGTAGCTCCAGCTTTTCCACCATAGGCAGTTGAACTTACAGGACCTGATGTGGTGCTTTTCTTGTAAGAGTGAGAGTATTTAGTTCTATAGTCTGCAACACCAGTTGCATTAGAACGAGTCTGATACGTAGATTTAGACTCTAAATAGGCGTCTCTAAGTTCAGTCGTATAAAATGACAATAACTCTCCTGTGTTGATATCTTTTACAATACGATTAGATACAATTTCATAATTTGTACCAGGATAGACATCAGCAAAAACCGTAGATGTTGTGACTAAGAATAATAGACTTGATAGTAGAGAGAAAAACAATAGTTTCAGTTTAATCATAACAAATTTCCTTTCTTCATGAGTAAAAGATTATTTTTTCAATCCTTTGAAAGTTATAATGCAACCCGAAATAATACTGAGAGTTCCTACAGGTCTCCAATATAGTTGCCAAAAGAATAAATTTATTCTTTCTTTCAGTGTCGCATAGGGTTCGGCATAATAGGGGTTGATGTGAAATAATAAAAAACCAAAACATAAAACTATGATTCCAGTTAAGAATAAAATGTCCTTATTTACTTTCCTCATAAAACCTCCTTTTATTTTATTTAAAGCGCTTTCTATTATTAGTATACGTCAAAAAAAGAAAAAAACAAGTCTATTTATTTATTTTTTTATATGGTATAATAGAATAGTTGGAGAGTTTTTATATAGCTTTAAAAGGCTGATATGAATACTTTGTATAATCTAATGATTCTTCAAAAAATTTCTTATTCAAACAAGAGCAAAGAGAAGGTGGGCTGCATATCAGAAGTTAGATGTATTTCTGTCTAACTTTTGAGGTGTAGTTCATTTTAAAACCACGAATCCTATGTGACTCGTGGTTCTTTTTTATAAACTAGTAGAGTGTTTTGGTTGTACTTTTTGTTCAGGGTCAATGTAGTTGATAGCGTTGTTGACAGCAGTTGGAGCTTCTCCGAGGCCTGTCGCAATCAGATCAATTTTTCCGTCATAGTAGCAGCAGTCACCGATAGCATAGATACCTGCTTGGCTGGATTCTTGTTTGCTGTTGACGATAATCTTGTGACGGTTGAGGTCGAGCCCCCAGTTTTTAAGGTTACCGACAGAAGATTTGAAACCATAGTTGACAAAGAGGTGGTCTAGGTCAATGGTTTCAGTTTCATCAGATTTGACTTTTGTGATTTCAAGTTTATCAAGTGTTTTTCCATTTCCAAGGAGTTGGCCAGGGGCGAATGGTGTCTTGATGGTTACAGATGATTCTTGCAAGGCTTGAACACTGTGTTCCAAGGCACGGAAATTATCTCTGCGGTGAACAAGGGTAGTTGGTGCGATTTTTTCAAAAGCCAAAGCCCAATCCACAGCCGAGTCTCCCCCACCAAGAATCGTCACTTTCTTACCAGCGTATTGCTGAATGTTAGAAACGTGGTAGTGGATATTTTCATAGCCCTCAACCCCTTCAAGTTCCAGCGGACGTGGTTTGAAGGCACCGCCACCCATAGCGATGATAACTGTTTTAGTCAGGTGACTTCCTTTAGAAGTTGTGATGGCAAATTCTTCTTCTTGTTTGTCAATCTCAAGAACCGTTTCATTGAGATGAATAGGGGTATCAAATCCATTTAGCTGTTCAATCAAGCGGTTAGTCAACTCTTCTCCAGTCAGGTTTGGGAAGCCTGGTACGTCTAGGATTTCCTTTTCAGGGTAGAGAATAGCAGGTTGTCCACCTAGCTGGGGAAGAGAGTCGATGATTTGAACCTTGGCTTGGCGTAGGTGGGCATAAAAGGCTGCAAAAAGCCCGACAGGACCACCACCCACAATGGTAATATCATAGAGTTGAGACATAGTTTCTCCTTTGTTTTTTCTAGTCAGTTTATTTTATCATATTTTTGTTCAATGTAAAATGGACTAGGATAGGGAAAAAAATGCCAGAAAATGGTATAATAGGACGAAAGTGTTTTGATAGGGAGGATATCAGGGATGAATTTTCAACAATTATCCAATCTGCAATATTGGACCAGTTTGTTTGCAAGTCCATGGACGATAGCTATCAATCTGATTGATATTTTGATTGTTGCTTATATTTTATACCATTTTACAAAAGCTATTGCAGGAACCAAGATTATGATTTTGGTACGTGGAGTTTTGGTGTTTATTTTAGCTCAAATCCTTGCAAATATGATTGGTTTGACTACGATTTCTTGGTTAATCAATCAAATTATTACTTATGGAGTTATTGCGGCGGTTGTTATCTTCTCTCCAGAGATTCGGACTGGTTTGGAACGTTTGGGAAGAGCGACAGATTTCTTTTCCAATGCCCCTATTAGTGCTGAGGAACAGATGATTCGTGCCTTTGTTAAGTCTGTTGAATACATGAGTCCTCGTAAAATCGGGGCCTTGGTTGCTATTCAGCGTGTACGTACCTTGCAGGAGTATATTTCGACAGGAATTCCCTTGGATGCTAAGATTTCTGCAGAACTTCTCATTAACATTTTTATTCCCAACACTCCCCTACATGATGGTGCGGTGATTATCAAAGAAGAACGTATCGCTGTGACGTCTGCCTATCTGCCCTTGACAAAAAACACAGGGATTTCCAAGGAATTTGGGACCAGACACCGGGCGGCTATCGGTTTATCAGAAGTCTCAGATGCCTTGACTTTTGTCGTATCAGAGGAAACGGGAGGAATTTCGATAACCTATAATGGAAGGTTTAAGCACAACCTAACACTTGATGAATTTGAAACAGAATTACGTGAAATCTTACTTCCAAAAGAGGAAGCGGGTCTTAGTTTTAAAGAACGATTGCTAGGAGGATGGAAACATGAAAAAAAATAGTTTATATATCATATCCTCACTCTTTTTTGCTTGTGTCTTATTTGTCTATGCTACGGCGACGAATTTTCAAAACAGTACCAGTGCTAGGCAGGTAAAAACGGAAACCTATACGAATACAGTAACAAATGTTCCTATTGACATACGCTATAATAGTGATGAGTATTTTATTAGCGGTTTTGCTTCAGAAGTCTCAGTGGTCTTGACTGGTGCAAATCGCCTATCGCTAGCTAGTGAAATGCAAGAAAGCACACGTAAATTCAAGGTTACTGCTGACCTAACAGATGCCAGTGTTGGAACGATTGAAGTTCCTTTGAGCATTGAAGATTTACCCAATGGGCTGACCGCTGTGGCGACTCCGCAAAAAATTACAGTCAAGATTGGGAAGAAGGCTCAGAAGGATAAGGTAAAGGTTGTACCAGAGATTGACCCTAGTCAAATTGATAGTCGGGTACAGATTGAAAATGTCACGGTGTCAGATGAAGAAGTGTCGATTACGAGTGATCAAGAGACATTGGATAGAATTGATAAGATTATCGCTGTCTTGCCAACTAGCGAACACATAACAGGTAATTACAGTGGTTCAGTACCTTTGCAGGCAATCGACCGCAATGGTGTTGTCTTACCGACAGTTATCACTCCCTTTGATACAACAATGAAGGTAACTACAAAACCAGCAGCACCAAGTTCAAGCACATCAAATTCAACTACAAGCAGTTCATCGGAGACATCTTCGTCAACGAAAGCAACTAGTTCAAAAACGAATTAAAAATAGAAAAAAGGATTTTATAAAAATGGGTAAATATTTTGGGACTGATGGAGTCCGTGGAGAAGCTAATGTAGAACTTACTCCAGAATTAGCTTTTAAGCTAGGACGTTTTGGAGGCTATGTTCTTAGTCAACATGAAACGGAAGCACCGAAAGTCTTTATAGGACGTGACACACGTATTTCAGGGGAAATGCTAGAATCTGCCTTGGTAGCTGGTCTTCTATCTGTAGGAATTCACGTATACAAACTAGGTGTTCTGGCGACACCAGCAGTAGCTTACTTGGTAAAAACTGAGGGAGCAAGCGCCGGTGTCATGATTTCTGCTAGCCACAACCCAGCCCTTGATAATGGAATCAAGTTCTTTGGCGGTGATGGCTTCAAACTAGATGACGAAAAAGAAGCAGAAATTGAAGCCTTGCTAGATGCTGCGGAAGACACTCTTCCTCGTCCAAGTGCAGAAGGCTTGGGAACTTTGGTAGATTATCCAGAAGGCTTGCGTAAGTATGAAGGCTACCTTGTTTCAACTGGAACTTCTCTTGAAGGAATGAAGGTTGCCTTGGATACAGCTAATGGTGCAGCTTCTACAAGTGCCCGTCAAATCTTTGCAGACCTTGGTGCTCAGTTGACTGTTATAGGGGAAACACCAGATGGTCTTAACATCAACCTTAATGTTGGTTCAACCCACCTAGAAACCCTTCAAGAAGTGGTCAAAGAAAGCGGCTCAGCTATTGGTTTGGCCTTTGATGGAGACAGTGACCGTTTGATTGCTGTTGATGAAAATGGCGACATCGTCGATGGTGACAAGATTATGTACATCATTGGGAAATACCTTTCTGAAAAAGGACAATTGGCTCAAAATACAATTGTGACAACTGGTATGTCTAACCTTGGTTTCCACAAGGCCTTGGATCGCGAAGGTATTAACAAGGTAGTCACTGCAGTTGGCGACCGCTACGTTGTTGAAGAAATGCGAAAATCAGGCTACAACCTCGGTGGTGAACAATCTGGGCACGTTATCTTGATGGACTACAATACAACAGGTGATGGTCAATTATCCGCTGTCCAATTGACAAAAATCATGAAGGAAACTGGTAAGAGCTTGTCAGAGTTGGCAGCAGAAGTAACCATCTATCCACAAAAATTAGTCAATATCCGAGTGGAAAATGCCGTGAAGGAAAAGGCTATGGAAGTGCCAGCTATCAAGGCTATCATCGAGAAGATGGAAGAAGAAATGGCAGGGAATGGTCGTATCTTAGTACGCCCAAGTGGAACAGAGCCCCTCTTGCGTGTTATGGCAGAAGCGCCTACCACAGAAGAAGTTGACTACTATGTTGATACCATCGCAGACGTAGTTCGAGCTGAAATTGGGATGGACTAAAACTTAGAAAACTAGATGAAAATAAAAAATTATGGTACAATAGTTTATAATATTGTAGCCGAGGGAGAAAGATATGAATCTTAAACGTGAACAAGAATTTGTTAGTCAGTATCATTTTGATGCGCGTAATTTTGAATGGGAAAATGAAAATGGAGCTCCTGAAACTAAGGTGGATGTGAACTTCCAATTGCTCCAACATAATCAAGAAAATCAAGTGACTTCCTTGATTGTCATCTTGACATTTATGATTGTATTTGATAAGTTTGTCATCAGTGGAACCATTTCACAGGTAAATCATATCGATGGCCGTATTGTCAATGAACCAAGTGAATTGAGCCAAGAAGAAGTGGAAACTTTGGCTCGTCCATGTTTGAATATGCTCAACCGTTTGACTTACGAAGTAACTGAAATTGCATTAGACTTACCAGGAATCAATTTGGAGTTCTAATATGAAACTAGCTGTTATCACAGATTCTTCTGCCTATCTCAGTGCAGAGACCTTGCAAAGAGAAGATTTGTATGTCTTGGATATTCCTGTCAATATTGATGGTGAGGAGTATGTCGAAGGCATCAATCTGACTGCTGAGGAATTTTACCCAAAAATGGCTCAGGCTTCTGAATTGCCTAAGACCAGTCAACCAAGTATTGCCAAGTTAGATGAGATCTTAACTTCGCTCAAAGAACAAGGTTATACACATGCCTTGGGGCTGTTCCTATCTTCTGGAATTTCAGGTTTTTACCAAAATATTCAGTATATGGTGGATGACTATGAAGGTTTAACCATTGCTTTCCCAGACACTTTGATTACAAGCGCTCCCCTAGGCATCATGGTTGAAAGCGTCTTTAACTGGCGAGATCAGGGCGATGATTTTGCTATCATTCAGGATAAGCTAGCTATTCAAATCAGCCGTACGTCAGCTTTTATCATGGTAGATGACCTGGATCATTTGGTAAAAGGTGGGCGCCTTTCAAATGGGGCTGCCATTTTGGGCAATTTGCTTAGCATTAAGCCAATCCTTTATTTTAACGATCAAGGTGTGATTGAAGTTTACGAAAAAGTTCGTACGGAAAAGAAAGCAACCAAGCGCTTGATTGAAATCATCAAGGAAACAACGGCTTCAGGCCAATATCGGGTCATTGTCATTCATGGGAATGCTCCTGAAAAGGCTGAAGAATTGCGTCACCACTTGATTGAATCTGGAGTGGGTACGGATATTTCACTAGCTACATTTGGTAGTGTCATTGGAACCCACCTAGGAGCAGGAAGTATTGCTCTAGGTTATATTCCAGTGATTTAGTTGGCACTTTTAGACTAGTTAAGATGCCTTGTATCTTAGCAATTGAACACGGACTACCTGCCTCTTGAAAAAAGATGCCTGTCTTGCCTTTCGTGGCAAGTCAGCGTCATTCCCTATTTTTCATGGGCAGCTAAGGTCCTTTGTATCTTGATAATTGAACACGCCTGGGACCCTGTGTGAAAAAGATAGTTCTTCCAAGGAGTAGACACTTCTTGATCAGAATTCCTATTTTCACTTTGTGTTCTTACAGGCCTTGTATCTTAGACAGGAGTAGAGATGAGTATTCGAGTAATTATTGCTGGTTTTAAGGGAAAGATGGGTCAAGCTGCTTGTCAGATGGTCTTGGCTGATCCAGACTTGGACTTGGTAGCAGTTTTGGATCCTTTTGAGTCTGAGTCAGAATGGCAGGGAATTCCTGTTTTCAAGGATAAGGCTGATTTAGCAGGCTTTGAAGCGGATGTTTGGGTAGATTTTACAACTCCAGCTGTTGCCTATGAAAATACACGCTTTGCTCTTGAAAATGGCTTTGCTCCAGTAGTTGGAACGACTGGTTTCACGAGTGAAGAAATTACAGAGCTAAAAGTATTTTCTCGTGCCCAAGATTTGGGTGGCTTGATCGCTCCAAATTTTGCCTTGGGTGCTGTCTTGCTTATGCAATTTGCAAGGCAGGCTGCTAAATATTTCCCCAATGTGGAGATTATCGAGCTCCATCATGACAAGAAAAAGGATGCTCCGAGTGGAACAGCTATTAAAACGGCTGAGTTAATGGCAGAAGTTCGAGAGTCTATTCAGCAAGGTGCGCCTGATGAGGAAGAATTGATTGCAGGTGCCCGTGGTGCTGACTTTGATGGCATGCGGATTCACTCAGTTCGTTTACCAGGCTTGGTAGCCCATCAGGAAGTCATCTTTGGCAATCAGGGAGAAGGATTGACGCTCCGTCATGACTCCTATGATCGCAGCTCCTTCATGACAGGGGTGAATTTGGGAATTAAAGAAGTTGTCAAGCGTCATGAGCTTGTCTATGGATTAGAACACTTATTATGAGATTAACGCAAATGCCTTCTGAATTTCAGAAGGCTTTACCAGTATTAGAAAAAATTAAAGAAGCAGGTTTTGAGGCCTATTTTGTTGGAGGTTCTGTTCGAGATGCCCTTCTCAATCGCCCTATCCATGATGTGGATATTGCGACGTCTTCTTATCCAGAAGAGACCAAGCAGATTTTTCCGCGAACAGCCGATATCGGAATCGAGCATGGAACCGTCTTGGTCTTAGATGGGGATGAGGAGTATGAGGTAACCACCTTTCGGACAGAGGATGTCTATGTGGACTATCGCAGACCCAGTGCGGTTTCTTTTGTTCGCTCGCTAGAAGAAGACCTTAAGCGCCGTGATTTTACAGTCAATGCCTTTGCCTTGGACGAGACAGGGGAAATCATTGACTTGTTTCATGGTTTAGAAGATTTGGAAAAGCAAGTCTTACGAGCGGTTGGAGTGGCTAGTGAGCGTTTCAACGAAGATGCTCTACGAATTATGCGTGGTTTCCGTTTTCAGGCTAGTCTTGGCTTTGAACTTGAGCCAGAAACCTTTAAAGCTATGAAGACATTGACGCCACTTTTGGAGAAAATTTCTGTGGAGCGTATCTTCGTTGAGTTTGATAAACTCTTGCTGGCTCCATTTTGGAGAAGGGGCTTGGCTTCCATGATTGAGAGTCAAGCTTATGACTATCTCCCTGATCTGGCATCTAGCCAAGACAAACTTAACAGACTGTTTGATTTAGAGACTGATTTCACCTTTGAATCTTCAGAGCAAGCTTGGGCGGCTCTACTGTGGGCTTTGGAGATTGAAAATGCGCAGCCATTTTTGAAAGCTTGGAAGACCTCACGTCAGTTTGCCAAGCAAGTTCAGGATTTGCTGACTATTTTGGCCTTGCGTGAAAAGGGAGAATTGAGCAAGCGCGATTGTTATCGCTTTGACTTGGAGTTGCTTTTACAGGCTGAAAATCTTCGTCAGACCCAGGGAAAACCAGTCAACCCACAAGTCATAACAGAAACCTATCAGAGTTTGACCATTCATGACAAGAAAGAAATTCAGATTAATGGTGGCATTTTGATCAAGGAATATGGTTATCAGCCGGGACCAGACTTGGGAGAGATTTTAACAGAGATTGAGTATGCCATTGTCGATGGAGAATTGGAAAATGACCGTCAAGCCATCCATGCTTATCTGAGGGAGAAAAAATGAGTGATTTTATCGTTGAAAAACTAAGTAAATCCGTCGGTGACAAGACCGTTTTTAAGGATATTTCCTTTATCATCCATGACCTAGACAGAATCGGTCTGATTGGTGTCAATGGGACTGGTAAGACCACCCTTTTAGATGTTCTTTCTGGTGTTTCTGGATTTGATGGGGATGTTAGTCCTTTTTCAGCTAAGAATGATTACCAAATTGGTTACTTGACCCAAGATCCTGATTTTGATGATAGAAAGACAGTTTTGGATACGGTTCTCTCCAGCGACCTCAAGGAAATCCAGCTTATTCGTGAGTATGAGTTGATCATGCTCAACTATAGTGAGGACAAGCAGGCGCGTTTGGAACGTATCATGGCAGAAATGGACTCTCTCCAAGCTTGGGAAATCGAGAGTCAGGTCAAGACGGTTCTTAGCAAGCTGGGGATTCAGGATTTATCTACTCCAGTTGGGGAATTGTCAGGTGGTCTAAGAAGACGGGTTCAGTTGGCGCAAGTTCTTCTTGGCAACCACGACCTCTTGCTGCTGGATGAGCCGACCAACCATCTGGACATTGCGACTATTGAGTGGCTGACCCTCTTTTTGAAAAATTCTAAGAAGACGGTTCTTTTTATTACCCACGACCGTTATTTCCTAGACGCTTTGTCAACACGTATTTTCGAGTTGGATCGAGCAGGCTTGACCGAGTATCAGGGCAATTATCAGGACTATGTTCGCCTCAAGGCGGAACAGGATGAGCGCGATGCGGCTCTTCTCCACAAAAAGGAACAACTTTATAAGCAAGAATTGGCCTGGATGCGTAGACAACCGCAGGCGCGTGCGACCAAGCAGCAGGCTCGTATCAATCGTTTCCACGATTTGAAGAAAGAAGTTTCAGGTGGCGTTGCTGAAACAGACTTGACCATGAACTTTGAAACCAGTCGGATTGGGAAGAAAGTCATCGAGTTTCAGGATGTTTCCTTTGCCTATGAAAACAAGCCTATTTTGCAAGATTTTAATCTCTTGGTGCAGGCTAAAGATCGTATTGGAATTGTTGGGAACAACGGTGTTGGGAAATCAACCCTCCTCAACTTGATTGCAGGAAGTCTTGAGCCGACAGCAGGTCAAGTTGTGATAGGGGAAACTGTTCGCATCGCCTATTTCTCTCAGCAAATTGAGGGCTTGGATGAGAGCAAGCGAGTGATCAATTACCTGCAGGAAGTAGCAGAAGAAGTCAAGACCAGCGGTGGTTCTACGACTTCGATTGCAGAGTTGCTGGAGCAGTTCCTCTTCCCACGTTCAACGCATGGAACCTTGATTGAGAAATTGTCAGGTGGAGAGAAAAAGCGTCTTTATCTCCTCAAATTGCTCTTGGAAAAACCAAATGTTCTCCTCTTGGACGAGCCAACCAATGACCTGGACATTGCTACTCTTACAGTTTTGGAGAATTTCTTGCAAGGCTTTGCAGGGCCTGTCTTGACAGTTAGCCATGACCGCTATTTCTTGGATAAGGTAGCGACCAAGATTCTGGCTTTTGAAGATGGTAAGATTCGTCCTTTCTTTGGTCATTACACTGATTACCTTGATGAAAAAGCCTTTGAAACAGAGATGGCCAATCAAGTGCAAAAGGCCGAAAAGGAGAAAGTGGTCAAGGTTCGTGAAGACAAGAAACGCATGACCTACCAAGAAAAGCAGGAGTGGGCAAGCATTGAAGGCGATATTGAAGCCTTGGAAAATCGTATCGTTGCTATTGAAGAGGAAATGCAGGCCAATGGTTCTGACTTTGGTAAGCTGGCTACTCTCCAAAAAGAATTGGACGAGAAAAACGAAGCACTCCTTGAAAAATACGAACGCTATGAATATCTAAGTGACTTTGATAGCTAGAAGAATAGAAAAATCCTGTCTCATGGACAGGATTTTTCTATTCTTTTTTTGTTTCTTGATGAAAGATATTTTGCCAAGTTTCATGGCGACGCCAGATACTGGTGTGGATGATACCATCTAACTCATAGCTGATGAGTTTGGTCTTTTGACTGATGGAAGTGATTTGGATGTCCTTGATAGCTGAATTCAAGTCTTTTTCTGCTTTATAGGCCTCTTTATCCATCTGCTTTCCGTCTTGGCGAATATAGACAAAATCATCAGCCAATAGTTCTTCCAGTTGATTTCCTTGGTCAATCAATTGTTCACGCATAAGCAATTTCTTATAGACATTGTCTAAAATTTCATCCTCAGGGATAGGCGCTGGCTCAATATGGACATCGGTATCAAAAACCCCAAAACGTTCCTCCAGCATAGACTCGACCTGATCCGCGATTTCATGACTCTCAAAAACAGACAGGTCAGGGTTCATCTCTAGCGTAATATCCAGGTAGATGTTGCTACCGTAGGTACGACCTCTTTGGGACTTAACCTTGCTGATTTTGGGAATTTCCATGATGGCCTTTTGATAATCCTCAAGCAGACGGTCGTCAAAGCCATCCGAAAGGCTAAAGGAAGACTCGATGAAGATATCATAGGCAGTCTTCAAGATAAAGAAAGTGATGATGATAGCAACCAGTTTATCCACAATGGGATAATTGAAACTACTAGCTAGGATGGCAATGGTGGTTCCAAGTGAGGTGACAGCATCAGAAAGATTGTCCTTTGCTGCGGCCTTCAGTGCCTTGGAGTTGGATTTCTTACTGAGGCGAGTATTGTAGAGATAGACCACAAACATGATCGCTGCAGACATAATTCCTAGAGTTGCACCCAGAGGATCAATGACCGTTTCTTCCCGACTGAGAATCTTTTGAATGGTATCCCTTAGAACATCAAAGCCAACATAGAACATGATGATGGAAGTGATTAAGCTAGCCAAATCCTCAATCTTCCAGTGGCCAAAACGGTGGTCTCGGTCAGCAGGCTGGCGTGCCATCCTGATTCCAATCAAGAGGGCCACATTTCCAATGATGTCCGACACGTTGTTGAAACCATCGGCCACCAAACTGGATGAATGAAGAAGATGGCCAGTAGCCAATTTCGCTGCAGACAAGAGCAGGTAGGTTGAAATACTGATAATGGCACCACGTTCAGCTAACTTGAGATTTGAGATAGATTGCTTCATTCAACTTCCTTTCTAGTCATATAGCATTCTACCATTATACTGGTTTTCAAGGGAAAATTCAAATAAGGTAGTTTTTACTCTTTTAAAACTCCCCAAAATTTGGTATAATAGTACTACTCAAGGGAGTAGCTGGCAGAAACCTGTGATAGTGTCGTCATTCCGAATTTTATACTGAAAAGTATGTTTTCCGGCCCTATCTTAAACAGCGAGACTTGTTATGATTAACAGGTCTCTTTTTGTTTGTCGTGAAAAGATGCGATGAGGGAAAAGAGAGTCTGTTTTGCACACAATGTCAAGGAGGAGACACATGTCAAAAGAACAAGAACGCCAAGCGTTTTACACTCAGAGTCCTGAAGAGGTCTTGAAGGCTGTGGATGCGACCGAGCAAGGTTTGTCATCAAGTGAGGCGGAAAAGCGCCTTGCCGAATTTGGCCACAATGAACTCGAAGAAGGCGAGAAACGATCAATCCTGGTCAAATTCATCGAGCAATTTAAGGATTTGATGATTATCATCCTAGTTGCAGCAGCAATCTTGTCAGTCGTGACTTCTGGTGGGGAAGATATCGCAGATGCCATTATCATTTTAGCCGTGGTTATCATTAACGCTGCCTTTGGTGTTTACCAAGAAGGAAAAGCAGAAGAAGCTATCGAAGCCCTCAAATCTATGTCTAGTCCAGCTGCCCGCGTTCTGCGTGATGGGCACATGGCTGAGATTGACTCTAAAGAATTGGTACCTGGAGATATCGTTGCCCTTGAAGCTGGTGACGTAGTACCAGCAGACCTACGTTTGCTAGAAGCTAACTCTCTTAAGATCGAAGAGGCTGCTCTGACAGGTGAGTCTGTACCGGTTGAAAAAGACTTGACAGTCGAGCTTGCGACAGATGCTGGTATTGGTGACCGTGTCAATATGGCCTTCCAAAACTCAAACGTAACCTACGGTCGTGGGATGGGAGTTGTTGTCAATACAGGTATGTACACGGAAGTTGGTCATATCGCGGGCATGCTTCAAGACGCTGATGAGACGGATACACCCCTCAAACAAAACTTGAACAACCTTTCTAAGGTCTTGACCTATGCAATCTTGGTCATTGCCCTTGTTACTTTTGTAGTGGGTGTCTTTATTCAAGGGAAGGATCCACTTGGTGAGTTGTTGACTTCTGTTGCCCTTGCCGTTGCAGCCATTCCAGAAGGACTTCCTGCTATCGTGACCATCGTTCTTTCCCTTGGTACTCAAGTTTTAGCCAAACGACATTCCATCGTTCGTAAGTTGCCAGCAGTTGAAACACTTGGTTCAACTGAAATCATCGCTTCTGATAAGACTGGTACGCTGACCATGAACAAGATGACGGTTGAAAAAATCTTCTACGATGCAGTCCTACATGACTCAGCTGATGACATTGAACTGGGTCTTGAAATGCCCCTCCTTCGTTCAGTTGTCTTGGCCAATGATACGAAAATCGATGTGGAAGGCAACCTGATTGGTGATCCAACCGAAACAGCCTTTATCCAGTATGCCTTGGACAAGGGCTACGATGTCAAAGAATTTTTAGACAAATATCCTCGTATGGCGGAGTTGCCATTTGACTCTGACCGTAAGCTCATGTCAACAGTTCATCCACTTGCAGATGGACGCTTCCTCGTAGCTGTTAAAGGTGCGCCAGACCAACTCTTGAAACGTTGTGTTCTTCGTGATAAGGCTGGGGATATTGCTCCGATTGATGAGAAGGTTACAAACCTCATTCATACAAACAACTCTGAAATGGCTCACCAAGCCTTGCGTGTCCTTGCAGGTGCTTATAAGATTATTGAGAGTATTCCAGAAAACCTCACTTCTGAAGATCTTGAAAATGATTTAATCTTTACTGGTTTGATTGGGATGATTGACCCTGAACGTCCTGAGGCAGCTGAGGCTGTTCGTGTAGCCAAGGAAGCTGGCATCCGTCCAATCATGATTACGGGTGACCACCAAGACACTGCAGAAGCTATTGCCAAACGTTTGGGAATCATTGATGCAAACGATACAGAAGACCACGTTTTAACTGGTGCTGAGCTCAACGAATTATCTGATGAAGACTTTGAAAAAGTTGTTGATCAATACTCTGTTTATGCCCGTGTGTCTCCAGAACACAAGGTTCGTATCGTGAAAGCTTGGCAAAAACAAGGTAAAGTCGTTGCCATGACAGGTGACGGTGTCAATGATGCGCCAGCTCTGAAAACAGCCGATATCGGTATCGGTATGGGAATCACTGGCACAGAGGTTTCTAAGGGGGCTTCTGACATGATTCTTGCAGATGATAACTTTGCGACTATCATCGTTGCAGTTGAAGAAGGACGTAAGGTCTTCTCAAACATTCAAAAGACTATTCAGTACCTACTTTCTGCCAATACTGCTGAAGTATTAACCATCTTCCTATCAACCTTGTTTGGTTGGGATGTTTTGCAGCCAGTTCATCTTTTGTGGATCAACTTGGTAACAGATACCTTCCCAGCAATTGCTCTAGGTGTTGAACCTGCTGAGCCTGGTGTCATGAACCATAAACCACGTGGACGCAAGGCAAGCTTCTTCTCAGGTGGTGTTTTGAGTTCTATCATCTATCAAGGTGTACTCCAAGCAGCTCTTGTTATGAGTGTTTATGGTCTTGCCCTTCTTTACCCAGTTCACGTGGGTGACAATCATGCCATTCATGCGGATGCCCTTACTATGGCCTTTGCAACCCTTGGTTTGATTCAGCTCTTCCATGCCTACAATGTCAAGTCTGTTTACCAATCCATCTTGACAGTCGGCCCATTCAAGTCTAAGACCTTTAACTGGTCTATCTTGGTATCCTTCATCCTTCTTATGGCAACAATTGTCGTAGAACCGCTTGAAGGAATCTTCCACGTAACCAAACTAGACTTGTCACAATGGGGAATCGTTATGGGCGGAAGCTTCTCAATGATTATCATCGTCGAAATCGTTAAGTTTGTTCAACGTAAACTCGGTTTTGATAAGAATGCGATTTAAGGGAGGTTTCGGATGTCAGCATATCAATTACCGACCGTATGGCAGGATGAAGCTAGTAATCAAGGAGCCTTTACGGGCTTAAATAAACCAACAGCAGGTGCCCGTTTCGAACAAAACTTGCCAAAAGGAGAACAAGCTTTTCAGCTTTATTCACTGGGAACACCAAATGGTGTGAAGGTCACTATCTTATTGGAAGAATTACTAGAGGCTGGTTTTAAGGAAACGGCTTACGACTTGTATAAGATTGCTATCATGGATGGGGATCAATTTGGTTCAGACTTCGTAAAGCTCAATCCAAATTCCAAGATTCCAGCCTTGTTGGACCAGTCAGGAACTGAAGAAGTAAGAGTCTTTGAATCTGCTCATATTCTCCTTTATCTTGCTGAGAAATTTGGAGCCTTTCTACCAAGTAATCCTGTGGAAAAGGTAGAAGTTTTGAATTGGCTATTCTGGCAAGCTGGTGCTGCACCTTTTCTAGGTGGGGGATTTGGACATTTCTTTAATTATGCCCCTGAAAAATTGGAATATCCTATTAACCGTTTTACGATGGAAGTGAAACGCCAGTTGGATTTATTGGATAAGGAATTGACTCAGAAACCTTATATTGCAGGCAATGACTATACGATTGCAGATATTGCCATCTGGTCTTGGTATGGACAGTTAGTTCAAGGAAAACTTTACCAATGTTCTGCAAAATTCTTGGATGCCTCAAGTTACCAGAATTTAGTAAAATGGGCAGAAAAAATTGCCAATCGTCCAGCTGTTAAGCGTGGGATGGAAGTAATTTATAAAGAAATTAATACTCTTTGAAAATCTCTTCAAACCACGTCAGCGTCGCCTTGCCGTATATATGTTACTGACTTCGTCAGT
>NZ_VMMR01000103.1:0-126 GCF_013277285.1 Streptococcus sp. 339
GTAACTTCTCAAAGTAACTGAAAGTTATATAATCAAGTTAATTTGGGAATTTACCTATTAACTTCGGGAGATTTTTGGGATTTTTTCCTTATTTTTCCCTGTAGCTAAAATCCTTTTCAAAAAATT
>NZ_VMMR01000103.1:167-357 GCF_013277285.1 Streptococcus sp. 339
TATATCATCGACCATTTCTTAAAAAATGTCTTTGAATTGGAAGAAGAACTTGAGTTTCAATTGCTTAATAACCATGGAAAAATTACCTTCCACTTTTCAAGCCAACACCTCCCTACAGCCATTGATTTTGACTTTAACCATCCTTTCGACCCTCTGTATCCCCCGAAAGTACTGGTTTTAGATATGGACG
>NZ_VMMR01000103.1:419-7919 GCF_013277285.1 Streptococcus sp. 339
TGTTTTGAGGTTGCAGATGGAAGCTGACGTGGTTTGAAGAGATTTTCGAAGAGTATAAAAACTCTAGCCTTCAGTTGCAAGTGACTGAAAACTAGAGTTTTTTCTATTGTTTCCAAGCATTATACAAGTTGCGAATAGGTTGCTTTAATGTCGGATGGATAAAATGAGGCGCAATTTCTTGTAGAGACTCAAGAACAAAAAGGCGTTCTGCTATGTAAGGATGGGGCAAGATAAGCTCATCTGTATAAATGGCCTGGTCCTCCACAAAGAGCAAGTCCAAATCAATCAAACGAGGTCCCCAATGCACTTCTCGCACCCGTCCCATCTCTGTCTCAATAGCCAACAATGTTTCTAACAAGACTGGGGCAGGCAACCATGTTTCTACCTCAACCACCTGATTAGCAAAGCTATCCTGCTCCACACCACCCCAAGGCTCCGTCGCTAAGACACTGGATTCTTTGAGAATATGGATACCTCGATTTCGCAGTTTATCAATGGCTTGTTTCAAGTTTGCTTGCTTATCTCCCATGTTGCTTCCTAGGGCGATAAAGGCTCGTTGCTTACGGCGATGGATGGTTACTGAGCATGTATCTAGTGGCAAATGCACTGGCGCCCAAGGCTTTTTCAGTTCCAACTTGATTTCTTGGACAAGAGGATAGGTCTCAAAAGTACGTTCTACCAGTTTATAGGCTACCGTTTCAATCAAATCCTCACTCGTTTCCTGAAACCAAGTCGTCCACTGCTGGCACAATTCTCCGTAATGGACAGAGGCTGCTAAATCCAAATCTGTCGCTGCCTTGGTCATATCATAGGATAGGATAGCTGAAACGACAAACTTCTGCCCCAATTCCTTCTCACTGGGAAAAAGACCATGATAGGCAAAAATTTCCAAATCCTTAATCTGCAGTTGATCCATAATGATTCCTTTCTAGAAAAATCCGCCCAAAGCGGATTCTTTTTATACTCAATGAAAATCAAAGTGCAAACTAAGAAGCTAGCCGTAGGCTGCTCAAAACACTGTTTTGAGGTTGCAGATGGAAGCTGACGTGGTTTGAATTTGATTTTCGAAGAGTATTATAGTCCCATTAAACGATAAGCCTGATCTCTAAGGTCCTTATCTGTTTCAAATAGACCACGAGCTACTGTCGTCAAGGTTGCAGTGCCTGGTTTTCTGACACCACGCATACTCATACACATATGTTCCGCCTCAATGACAACAAAGGCTCCTTTAGCACCTAGATAGTCCATCAAGGCATCGGCCACTTCGATATTCAAACGTTCTTGAATTTGTGGTTTTTTCGAATAAACTTCAACCGTACGGGCTAGCTTAGACAAGCCTGCCACACGACCATCTGGAATGTAGGCAATGTGCGCTCTCCCATAAAATGGCAAGAAGTGGTGTTCACACATGGTATGGAAAAAGATATCCTTTTCTACCACCATATTATCGTCAATAATTTCAAAGGATTTTGACAAATGTTCCTCTGCTGTTTGACCAAGACCTGAAAAAATCTCTTGATACATACGGGCTACACGAGCAGGTGTTTCCTGCAAGCCCTCGCGATTAGCGTTCTCTCCTACAGCCTCGATAATCATTTTTACAGCTGCTTCAATCTTTTGTGTATCCATTCTCGTTCTTCCTCTCCATCAGATAGGCCCTCACTTGGCTCAAGAAATACAAGGAACCTGTGACAATCCTAACTGTTTGTTTCTCTTCTTTTTTATCTGTCAAATTCTGCTCTAGAAAATCATGCCAATCTTGGTAGCTGAGATTTCTAGACTTAGCTGCCTCTTTCAGCACGATTTCATCCGTCGCCCGACTATCCGCAAAATGTGTTAGAGTAAGCTCGGTATCTGGCATGGCTCCCAGCAAGTCCAACATATCCTCCAAGGCCTTGGTTTTGATACAAGTAAAGAGGATTTCCTTATGATAATCCGCAAAGCGTTCTTGCAAGGTTGCCAATAAAGCCTTGATAGCATGGGGATTGTGGGCTCCATCCAAGATCATCAAGGGGTTCCTTGACACGACCTCCAGACGCCCCGGCCATCTTGTTTCTTCCAAGGCTTGACCAATCAAGTGATTGCTTGCTAGTTCTCGACCATCTTCTTGACAAAAAGTATCAAGTAAAGCTATGGCCATCCCAGCATTCTCTATTTGGTGCAAACCAAGTAAACCTGTCTGGAAGCGACCTTGTCTGACAACACTTGTATAGTCAAAAACTTCACCCGTTACTACACTCTCTTGATGACTAACTTGATAATCTTTCCCATAGGCAAGTCTCGGCGCATCTTTCCCTTCCGCAATGCGGTCAATCACAACCAAAGCTTCTGGAGCAATACGACCTGTCACCAAGGGAATACCTTGTTTGATAATACCAGCTTTCTGCTCTGCTATGACTTCCAAGGTGTCACCAAGTAGAGCTACATGGTCCAATCCAATAGTCGTAATTCCTGTCAAAATGGGCTGACAGACATTGGTACTATCTAAAAGCCCACCCATGCCCACTTCCATGATAGCCACATCTACTTGCTCTGAAGCAAAGTAGTCATAGGCTATGGCTGTGATAATCTCAAACTCGGTTGTGCCCTGTAAATTAGCAGCCGATTCCCCTTCCAGCAACGACTGATAGTCTGCCATGAGGGCTTCTAGTCTAGCCTCTGGGATAGATTCCCCATTGATGCTCATCTGATCTGTGTAATGAATGAGATAGGGCGAGCTAAACACGCCAACTCTCAGCCCTAGCTTTTCCAGCAGATTTTTCAAAAAAGCAATGGTCGAACCCTTGCCATTGGTCCCTCCGACATGGATGACCTTGAGTTTGAGATGGGGATTGCCACGCAAAGCTAACAGTTCCACCATTCGTTCCAATCCAAAATGCGGCTGGTCCGTCCGATAGTGGGCAATCCACTGATTATTTTCAAATTCTTTCATCTTATTTGTATTGTTTTAAATCTAAATTTTCCGCTTCATCAGCCAGACGAATAGCGGAAGCAATTTCAACTGCCATCCTGTGATTAGCTACGTCATGCACGCGCACCACTTCTACACCCTGTCTCGCAGCGATACTAGTTACATGAGCCGAAGCCGTGTCCCGATTACGGAAACCAATTTCTGTCTCAGGATTGACTTCAAAACCATTTTCTTCAAGGATATTGATGACAAACCGCTTGCGCGACACTCCAAGAAAGATTGGATAGCCTTTCTGATGTAGTTTATCCAGATCCCGTAAAAGAAGCAGATTTTCTTTCTTGGTCAGACCAAAGCCAATTCCTGGATCCAGCAGGATGTTTTCTTGAGCAATACCAGCTTCCTCTGCTCTCGTTAGTGCTCTGTCAAAGAAAGCCTCCATCAAGTCTTCGATTGGCAATGTTTCAAAGTCAGCTAACTCTTCCTCTGTAAAAGCTTGACCAAAGCCAAAATGAGGGAAGATGAGCGAGCTAGGATGCTGAGGTCGCGCCATGACTGGATTAAACATAATGACTACTTTCGCTCCAGCCTTTGCAACCACATGGGCCATTTTTTCATCACCCATGAGACCAGTGATATCATTGACTAGATTGGCACCAGCAGCCAAAGCAGCTTCTGCTACTTGACTCTTCCAAGTATCAATGGAGATGAGGACATCACTTTCCTTGCGAATAGCTTTAATCACTGGAACAACACGCTGGATTTCCTCTTCTATCTCAACATAGCTACTTCCCGGCCGAGTCGATTCTCCGCCGATATCTAGCATACTAGCTCCTTCTGCTATCAATTTACGAGCCTGCTGGAGTGCCTGCTCAAGAGCAAAAAATTGACCACCATCCGAAAAGGAGTCTGGGGTTACATTGATAATACCGCAAATAGCTGTCTTTGCATGATTGGCTTTACTTGACATATCAGTCACTCCCTCAAGGCTTTTCACCATATTATTTCTCTATTTTACCATAAAAAGAAAAAGATGGACACGA
Source organism: Streptococcus sp. 339 (assembly GCF_013277285.1). Lineage (NCBI taxonomy): Bacteria > Bacillati > Bacillota > Bacilli > Lactobacillales > Streptococcaceae > Streptococcus > Streptococcus sp. 339. The sequence goes on from NZ_VMMR01000103.1 coordinate 4,371, forward strand.
TTGCATTCATCTTTTTCCCAGTAGAAACAAGTAAGCAATTGTCAAAAATATTAAACAGAAATCCCTAATGTCCGACTCAAAATTACCACGAGAGTCAACAAACAGAAAACAACCCCATTAACAATCATGTGAAGTAAGATAGACATTTCCAAACGTTGGGTCTTGTAAGCCGTCCAAGACAGAACGATCGACATAACTCCATAAATCAATAAAGAAGGTAAATTACTCGGTTGATGCAATAAAGCAAACACAACCGTACCGACTACAAATCCCAAGTTCTCTTTTCCTCGGAAAATCTTTTTAGGAACAATCCCACGGCACAAGATTTCCTCACAAATCGGAGCAAGCAAGGCTAGCAAGAAGAAACTGGAAATCAGAGAACTATTTTGAACCATGTCGTTAATCTGAGACTGATTCCCTGTTGTCGTCTCATTTGACAGTTGCAACAAGATAGAACCAAGTATATTTAAACAGATAATGACTAAATAACTTAATCCCAAACGTGCCAAATCCTTAGCTCTAAAAAAAGAAAAATTAAAACTTGCTAATTGCGTTTTACGAGCTCCAATAATAAACAGCACCAGAACCACAATCGAAATACCAGCAACTATCAGTCCTGACTGTAACAGTGGTACTGCATTTAAAGTTAAAATAGCAGTAACCCCTATAGGAATCTGATATAAAATTGTCGCCAGTAAAAAGATTAACAGCCAGCCTGCACGATTCAATAATTCTTTCCACATACTTTTCTCTTCCATCATTCATCTCCTTTATATTAAAAAAGGGGGAAAATCCCCCTGGGTTATTCTATTATAAGGCCATGCTGATGTAGTTCAGGATAAATAAGGCATCCAAAATCCAAATCATGACATGAACATCTTTAACTTGACCTTTGACAAGCTTAGTCAAAGTGTAAGTCAAGAAACCAACTGCAATCCCTTGAGTGATAGAGTAGCTGAATCCCATAAAGATAGATGTGAAGAAAGCAGGAACTGCTTCAGCCATGTCGTCCCAATGGATATTTTTCAAGCTAGCCAACATCATAATCCCAACGATAATCAAGATTGGAGCTGTAGCGGCTGTTGGTACAATCGCTAGAAGTGGGCTAAAGAAGCTTGAGATCACAAAACAGATTGCCACGACCAAGGCTGTCAAACCAGTACGTCCACCTGCACCGATACCAGCAGCAGACTCAACATAAGTCGTTACGTTCGAAGTACCTGCGATGGCACCAATTGAAGTACCAATCAAGTCAGAGTAAAGAGCCTTGTCTAACTTAGCTGATTGATGATTTTCACCATTTGTCGCTACGATACCAACTTTTTCACCTGTACCGATCAAGGTACCAATTGTATCAAAAATATCTGTCAATGAAAAGGCAAGAATGGCCATCAGAGTTTCAGGCAAGCGAGCTGTATCTGAAATCAAAGCTCCCAAACCTTCTGAACCAAGAGCTGCACCAAAGATTGTCTTCAAATCTTTAAAAGCTGCACCAACATGGTTATTAGCAAAATCGATGCTTGACAAATCTACCAAACCAACTGCAATAGCAAGAACAGTTGTTGTCAAGATAGAGAGGATAATTCCCCCTTTAATCCCTTTGATGACAAAGAAGATAGTAATGGCAAGTCCTGCAAGAGCCACCAAAACAGCTGGATTATTAAAGCTGACCAAGCCTGGAACTGCTGAAGAGTTTGCCGCAATCGTTGCTTGAGCTTTGTCAGCCCCTTCTCCTACAACAGTATAGTTACCTGGATCAATCGTAAATTTCAAAAGTCCAGCATTCTTAATCCCTACATAGGCAAGGAAGACACCGATACCAGCTGAAATAGCTGAGCGAAGGGCATTTGGAATCGATTCAATGATCATTTTACGAACATTTGTCAAAGTGATAATCAATGAGATAATTCCACAGATGAAGACCATAGCTAGGGCTTCTTGCCAAGAATAACCGAGTCCAAATACAACTGTAAAGGTAAAGAAGGCATTGAGTCCCATACCTGGCGCTTGAGCATATGGCAAGTTGGCGTAGAAGGCCATCATCAAGGTACCTGCTACTGCACCAATAATCGTTGCTAGGAAGACACCCTGAGCAGGCATCCCTGTTTGCGAAAGAATTTGTGGGTTTACAAAGAGAATATAACTCATTGCAAAGAAAGTTGTTAAACCAGCGAGAACCTCTGTACGAACGTCTGTACCGTTCTCTTTTAGTTTAAATAATTTGTCCATTATCAATCTCCTTTTAATTTTTACGAACAATAATAGAATTATATCATTTATCATTCACTTTTTCAATGTCTTTGTTTGATTTGTTTAAGAAATTAATCCAATTTCATTTTTTGTTTGGAATCTGCTTTTCTGCCTGCTTTCTGTTATAATAGAAGACATCTTATCTGAAAACACACTAGAAAGGTCCATATGACGAAAAAAATTATTGCAGTTGACCTAGATGGAACCCTGCTCAACTCAGACAGTCAAATTTCTGACTTTACCAAAAAAACCATCAAAAAAGTTGCTGAAAAAGGCCATCAGGTTATTATTACGACAGGTCGCCCTTACCGTATGTCAAAAGATTTTTACCGTGAACTGGGCTTAGACACTCCTATGATTAACTTCAACGGATCCCTTACTCATTTACCAGACCAAGTTTGGGATTTTGAAAAGTGTTTGACTGTAGACAAAAAATATCTGCTAGATATGGTTCAACGTTCAGAGGACATTCAAGCCGATTTTATCGCTGGAGAATATCGTAAAAAATTCTACATTACAAATCCCAATGAAGAAATTGCCAATCCCAAACTATTTGGTGTAGAAGCTTTCCAGCCTGAAGATCAATTCCAGCCTGAATTGGTGACCAAGGACCCTAACTGTATCCTCTTGCAGACCAGAGCCAGTGACAAATATGCCTTGGCAAAAGAAATGAACGCCTTCTACCAGCATCAACTTTCTATCAATACCTGGGGAGGTCCGCTCAATATCCTTGAATGTACCCCAAAAGGTGTCAACAAGGCCTTTGCTTTGGACTACTTGCTCAAGATAATGAATCGTGACAAAAAAGATTTGATTGCCTTTGGAGATGAACACAATGATACCGAAATGCTCGCTTTTGCTGGGAAGGGTTATGCCATGAAAAATGCCAATCCAGAGCTACTCCCTTATGCAGATGAGCAAATTTCCCTTACCAACGACCAAGATGGGGTTGCCAAAACCCTACAAGACTTATTCTTATAACCTATACTGATACTCAATGAGAATCAAAGAGCAAACTAGGNNTTGAGGTTGTAGATGAAGCTGACGTGGTTTGAAGAGATTTTCGAAGAGTATGACCAGCTTGCAAGCTGGTCTTTATGCTCTTTTCACAGTCTCATCAACCAGTTATACTCATCTACTTTCAAAAAGCATTCTAGTCCATCTCCGATTAACGATGGACGTTATCACCTCCTTCTCCAGTCCTTGTATAACATCTTGAAGTTGATTCATGACATCTTCCAAAGTTCGAAAGGCTTTATTCTTAAATCCACGTTTACGAATCTCTTTCCACACTTGTTC
>NZ_VMMR01000104.1:0-12906 GCF_013277285.1 Streptococcus sp. 339
TCCAATAGTTTTACTTTACGAATAGTATACAGGAGGTCTTCCATGAGTGATAGATACCTTGTTATGACGCGCTTACAAAAGAACTAGATAGACCCACTAAGTGTGGTTACTCTAGTTCTTTTTCACTTATTCAACACCCAAGATTTCTTTAATATCATCAACGCTCAGATTGCTTCTGCTTTCTTGTCCTTCAAGGACGGTGTTGAAGAGTTCTTTTTTACTTTCTTGGAGTTCTTGTATTTTTTCCTCTATGGTACCAAGTGTGATAAGGCGATAGACATCGACTTGTTTGGTCTGGCCAAGGCGGTGGCTTCGACCGATAGCTTGCATCTCAACTGCTGGATTCCACCAGAGGTCACAGAGGATGACGGTATCAGCTCCTGTTAGATTAAGTCCTGTTCCACCTGCTTTTAGGGAAATGAGGAAGCAGTCTTTTTCCCCTTGATTGAAAAGATTGACCATTTCTTGACGTTTATCTGAAGGTGTTTGTCCTGTTATTTTAAAGTGAGACATTTCTTTTTTCTCTAGTTCTTGCTCAATGAGATCAAGCATAGAGGTGAATTGTGAAAAGATAAGTGGTCGTGACCCTTTTTCACGAATGGTGTCTAGGAGCTCGAATAAGCTGTCCATTTTTCCACTATCCCCTTTGTAGTCTTCTAAAAAGAGAGCAGGGGTATTACAGATTTGTCTAAGTCGGGTTAGTCCTGCTAAGATTTCAATTTTATGACGTTTAATCTCATCAGCGCTGGCTCCTGAAACCATTTCTTGCATGCGTCGAAGTTGAGCTAGATAGAGCGTTTTTTGTGAACTGCTGAGTTCATTGCTGTAGAGGTGCTCGCTCAGTTCAGGTAATTCTGTCAGAACTTCGTCTTTTTTCCTACGCAGGACAAAAGGTTGAATCAGTTTAGCAACGAGTTGAGGTGACAATTTTGAAAATTCCTTTTTACTTGGTAGGAGACCTGGTAATACTATCTGGAAAATAGACCAAATCTCTTCGAGACGGTTTTCAATAGGAGTTCCAGATAGGGCATAGCAGGTTTTGACATCAAATTCTCTTAAAGCTTGTGCTGTTTTGGTCTGACTATTTTTTATCATCTGTGCTTCATCTAGGATGAGGTAGTCGTAAGACTGCTTTTGATAGTGTTCAAGGTCAGAACGAAAAGATGGGTAGCTTGTAATAGTGATAGTAGCAGATTTTTCAATTTGTTTGATACGCTCAGTTTTGCTACTATAGGCTACTTCAACCTGTTTGTGAGGTACAAATTTTCGGAATTCTTCCTTCCAATTATAAAGAAGGCTGGCTGGAGCTAGGATAAGAGCTTTCTGGTCTGGTTTAAGGTTGGCTTCCAGAAGAGTGATGGTTTGCAAGGTTTTCCCTAGACCCATGTCGTCTGCCAGGATTCCCCCAAAATGATAATGATCCAGCATACTCAGCCACTTGACTCCGTCTTTTTGATAGGAGCGGAGTTTGGCCTTGACTTCATAAGGCTTGATATCAAATTCTTCAGGGTGGGTCAGGTCATAAGCCATCTTTTTGAAATCACGAGAAAAATTGACATGTTCATTGTCTTTGAAGGTTTCAGAAAGGCTAAAGGCACGAGATTTGTGCATCTTGATTTTTCCGTCTGAAAATTTAGCGCGAAGATCTTGGAGGCTTTGGGCAACCTTGAGACTTTCATCGTCAAAGACTAGAACCTTTCCTTGCTTGGTTTGGTAGTGGCTTTCTTGATTCCATAAAGCTTGGATAGCCTTTTCAACCTCATCTTCTGAAATCGTAGAAAAATCAAACTGAACTGAAAGGAAGCCTTCGTCGTCAAAAATGTCAATGACAGCAGGATCTTCCACTAAGAGTTTTTCAAGCGATTCATCTAGTTGAACTTGACCCAGAGTACGAAAACGGGGTAGTTCTTTTAGGAAGAAATCAACGATTTTGATTTTGGAAAGACTATGAAATTCCTCTTTGAAACCAGCAGAAAGCAGTTGATGATAGATTTTTCTAGCTTTGCTAGCTTGGTAAGTATAGGGGAGGGTTAGGAGATCTTGTTTAGAATGGACTTGTTTTTCTCCAAAGGACCACACCATGTTGAGGGCAATTTCATTTCTAGTTTTGGAGAAGGCAAAGGTGGGGATAAAGTCATGGATTTGTAATTCATCTGGAAGACTGATAGGAACATAGTTTGAGATGATATTACAGATTTGCATAAGTTCAGCCTTATTTTCCTGTGAAAAGATAAGAGGAGAACTTTCTTGATAATGATAGATCCAAGTAGCTAATTTATCCAAAAAGTAACGGTGTTCTTCTTTGATGATGTGGAAGTGATTGTGTCGAATCCAAAGTTTTTCTTGAATAATGAAACCAAAATAAGCTGTATTGATGATTTCATAATGGTTATTAGACTTGACAACTTTAAAAATTTCCTCTTCCGGGATAAAGGGACTATCATCTAAGAATATAAGAGGGTATTCGGCTTTTGAGGTTACATATTGGAAGACATCCAAAGCTTGAAAAAGTGGGACGAGGTCGTTTAAATAGCTAACAGGAGTCTCTAAATAGCGTCCGCAATCTCTAGGGCTAATGCCATAACTGAAGTTGAAATAAGAATGTTCATTTCTATCGATGAAATATTTTTTGATATAGAGGAGTAGGTTTTGGGATGCTTGATTAAACTGATCTAAGGATAATCTGATTGTCCCGATTTTCTGTGAAACAAAGTAATCTTCCTCTTGGAAAATGAGAAAAATGAAGTGAGCTATATCCTTGATAACATAGGTACGAGAAGCCTGTTCTACCTGTAGTTTTAAGGTCCATGCTAGGCTATGATTTCGGATTTCGACTTGTCCATGAAGGGAAAGTGAAGGCGCCACCGCTTTTTCTTCTACCAGTTCATCTTGGAGTTCATCAGATGGCAAGGTAGGAATCAGTTGGCTGGCAAAACTTGGTTTATGACTCGCTTTACCAATGCGTTCTTGAATAGCTTGGGGGAGGCTACGAAAGTAGAGATCCATGGCAACCCAGTGTTTACAGACTCCCTGATTTTGGAAATCTTTACATTCGCAATGAAAGCCAGTCAAATCGAAGTGCTCCATACTGGTCAGGATGTTGGGTTCCAGATGCATGGAAATACCATCATAGGTATTGGGGTGCTTAAAATATTCTTTATTTTCAGTATCAAAATAGTTTTTTATCTGTTGGAAAATAGTTCGTCCATCCATTCTCATACGAGCAGGGAGTCTATCGGGAACCGCCATTGAAGTAACCTCTATTCTAATTATTCTTTCCTCTATCTTATCAGATTTTATAGGAAAAGAATAGACTTATCTTATATAAATTGCATCTTGATAGGGATTGGAAACATTTGTAGTTGCCAGATAGTTGTATGTAATATCGACAATCAATTACAAGGAGCTTACGATTCCACAGAAACTATCAAGTGAAAACTGACCTATCTATAACATTCTAGCTAAATTTCTTCTTGGTTTGGTAAGTTTTTCATCTGGTGAACTAGATAGGCTGCTATAAGTAGTAAAATTATAAGAGCAAAGGCAACAACTTCAAGACCAACACTTGTTGCAAGAAATACGAGAGCAAGGGATAGGACAGCTGGGATAAGCAAGTTGATAACATTGATGGAGGATTGAACTGATCCCATTAACTCCTCAGGAATGATTCCAAAAATCATGGCTTGCAAGCGAGGACTCAATACTCCTGCCGAGAAAGCATCACCTGCACTTCCTAGTAAAATAAGTAAAAAACTTCCACGTAGAAAACCTATAACAATGAGAGACTCCATCAATAGACTCCAATAAATATTCAGGCGAATAGAAATTTTTTTAGATAGAAATCCACTCAGAAGTCCACCTAAAATAACATGAAGAAGGCTTATCATTATCAAAATTGCCAGACTTTGCCCTGTTGACAAACCCATAAAAGGATGGTGAATCAGTAGAATCGCACTGACAGGCTCTACCATCATCAAAACAGCTTGACTAATGGACAAAATCCAAAGCAAGACCATGACATCTCCCATAGTCATCAATAATTTCATTGACTCTTTCAAATGCTGGAAAAAGCTACTCATTCCTACATAAGGAGGAACTTCGATTTTTTCTTCCTCTTTTTTCAAGCGGTTTCGAATAAGTAGACTTCCTAGAAAGGCAAATAAAAAGGTTAAAACATTTACAAAAGCTAGAGTAGAAATGCTAAACAGTCCTAAAAATACTCCTCCGCTGAGATTACCTATCAAACGTACAATGGAACTCGTGGACTGCCTAAAACTCATAGCCTCCGTCATATCATCGTTTATTAGCCGTATGTAAATCGGTGTCAGCATGTATCCTGCAAGAAAACCAATCGTATCTGAAATCAAGTTCATACTGCAAATAAAGAAAACAGAAAAGAGAGAGAAGTCGGTACTTGTCAGGAGCAAAGTCACTCCAGAATAAAGGAGGACTTTGATAAAGAGGATAGAAATATACTTGCTAATTCGATTTTTTTTGAAAATCAGCTATAACTCCAGTAAAAAGTTGCAAGACCTGTGGAATGGTTTCTGATAGGCTAATCAAAAATATAGCTAAGGGAGCAAAGGCATAAGAAGAGACATAATTGATAAAAGCTAAGTAAAAAATAGTATCTCCAAAACTTGAAATCCACTCATTTACTGTTAGCTGACGAAAAGCTCGATTTTTAAGAAAAATATGCATATTAATCTCCTTATAATAAATTCTAGAAAGCATAGAGCAAATTCGTGGTTCGTCTGACTAAATTTCCTATCTAAATACTACCTTCAAATATAAAATTTAGTGAAACTTTTATCTCCTCTAATCTTCTAAATATATTTTAGTGTACATTTTTTATAAAGTAAAGACTCTTTTGAATAAATTACCCATTTTTTGACAATTCTGTAAATTTCTGAAAAATATTTCAAGTGAATCCATCTATTACCTTAGGACATTGAAACTTCTTTCGCCAGAGGTGCTTATATTACTGGAAAGTTGAAGATTGAAATGTGGTATAATAAGAGGTAATAGAGTTTTGGAAAGTGAGATAAGATGATTTCAAAGAGATTAGAATTGGTGGCTTCCTTTGTGCCACAGGGAGCCATTTTGCTAGATGTGGGAAGTGACCATGCTTATCTGCCTATCGAGTTGGTTGAGAGAGGACAAATCGAAAGTGCCATTGCAGGTGAGGTCGTAGAAGGTCCCTACCAGTCCGCGGTTAAAAATGTTGAGGCTCACGGCCTAAAGGAGAAAATCCAGGTTCGTTTAGCCAATGGCTTGGTAGCCTTTGAAGAGGCAGACCAAGTGTCGGTCATTACCATTGCTGGTATGGGCGGTCGTTTGATTGCCACTATATTAGAAGAAGGCTTGAACAAGTTAGCTAATGTAGAACGGTTGATCCTCCAGCCCAATAATCGTGAAGACGACTTGCGTATCTGGTTACAAGACCATGATTTTCAGATTGTAGCAGAAAGCATTCTAGAAGAAGCTGGCAAGTTTTACGAGATTTTGGTGGTGGAAGCAGGCCAAATGAAACTATCAGCCAGTGATGTTCGATTTGGCCCCTTCTTGTCCAAAGAAGTCAGCCCAGTCTTTGTCCAAAAATGGCAAAAAGAAGCTGTTAAGCTAGAGTTTGCCCTCGGACAAATCCCAGAAAAAAATATAGAGGAGCGTCAAGTTTTAGTAGATAAAATTCAAGCCATCAAGGAGGTGCTCCATGCTAGCAAGTGAAGTAATTAACGCATATGAAGCCTTTTGCCCTCAGGAATTTTCCATGGAGGGAGACAGTCGTGGTCTGCAAATTGGCACTTTGGACAAGGAGATACAAAGTGTCATGGTTGCTCTCGATATTCGTGAAGAGACGGTAGCAGAGGCCATTGAAAAGGGTGTGGATTTGATTATCGTCAAGCACGCGCCGATTTTCCGTCCCATCAAGGATTTGGTAGCTAGCCGTCCACAAAATCAGATTTACATTGATCTCATCAAGCATGACATTGCAGTTTATGTCAGCCATACCAATATTGACATCGTTGAAAATGGTCTCAATGACTGGTTCTGTCAGATGCTAGGAATCGAGGAGATAACTTATCTTCAGGAGACAGGTCCTGAACGTGGAATTGGACGTATTGGGAATGTTCTGACTCAGACCTTTGGGGACTTTGCCCAGTATGTCAAGCAAGTATTCGGCCTAGATAGTCTTCGAATGGTGCATTATCAAGAGAATGACTTGCAGAAACCTATTTCAAGAGTGGCCATCTGTGGTGGAAGCGGGCAGTCATTCTATAAGGATGCTTTAGCTAAAGGAGCGGATGTCTATATCACTGGTGATATTTACTACCACACTGCCCAGGATATGTTGTCTGATGGCTTGCTGGCATTGGATCCAGGTCACTATATCGAAGTGCTGTTTGTGGAAAAAATCGCAGCACTCCTTACTCAATGGAAAGAGGAAAAAGGTTGGGAACTAGAGATTTTACCTAGCCAAGCATCGACCAATCCTTTCCACCATATCTAGTTAGAAGGTGAAGACAATGAAAAATTGTACTAGTATAGTTATGGTAAACTGAAACTACACTAGTACAAATGTGATTCTGAGACATTGTTGAGACTGGATTTTTTTGTAAAACTTATACCCGAAATTTTATAAATAAAAAAATACAATAGTCCTCGTTTTTTGCAGTTTAATCAAAAAATCCAATACATATAATTAGAAAGATAACAATTTGCCATAAAATACTCTAAAAACAGAAAAAATTAAATGTTTTTCCTTGCAAAATTCGGGGGGGGGGGTGGTATAATTGCTACTAGACTGTATACTCTTCATAGGAGGTATAGTGGGGTAAATAGTCGTAAGTTGCTATTTAATATTATTGTCAATTGAAGAGGAAAATGACATGTTCTCTTCAATCATATCTTTAAGGAGAAAGAGTTATGGATTTTAGAAAGTCTAACAGAGAAAAGGTCTTCCGTTACTCCATTCGTAAGTACCACTTTGGTGCCGCCAGTGTTGCGGTTGCCGCATTGATGTTTTTTGCCAACGGTGCAGTAGCAGCGAGTGAGACAGTCACTCCAGCTACAACTAATGACGTGGTCGCTGGATTTGATGGTAACCCTGATGGGGCTCTGCAGGAGTCGGATGAGGGAGAGTCGAAGGAGGTTGTACTTGAGCAACTTGCTGAAGGCAAGATCACAAAGGAGATAAAAGGGCAAGGGAGGTCAGCGGAAGGATCTAATCAAGGACAGACAGTAGCTGCCCCTAAAACTACTGGAGTAGACTCTAGCCAGCCAGAGTCTGTTCAAGAAAGTTCTCAGGTGAGAGAGAAAAGGGCAGGATCTGCTGACACGATAGCAGCCAAAACAAGCAGCACTGGAGTCCTTCAGCCTCGGGTGCTCAAAGACAGCCAGTCTGACTATGACCCTATTCCACTTGACGATGATGAGGATGATACAGAACAGGATGAACAACCGTTAAACACTCCGGTGACAACAGCGATTCAACCTCGTTCAAGAGGAAGCAGACAAGAAGTTCCTTCAGGCTACATAGCTGTGCCAAGTAATGCTTATGTAGATGGGATCAACTACTTTTTAGAAGATGGACATGCAGGTTCACCTTATGCCCGTGGAACCTATGTCTATGGTTCGCAACGTTCAAGAGCATATTGGGACGGAAAAGAGTTTCGTATTCCGGAAGCGAAAGATTTTATCTACGGGATAGTCAAGAAAACAGAAACTGGTTTTAAATGGGAGATTGATATCAATAAGGGAAAAGTAGGACGGGGTCCACACCACTACTTATCAAATACTTTTTGGTTTACCCTACCTAAAAACCACACTGTAAAAGCAAACTCAGTAACTATTTCTCGTTATGATCATAGGACTGGTGGCACCACTGCTACTAGTGGAGATGCAGGTAACGGAGAGGATCAAATCCTAAAGGCCTTACAATCAGCTGATGGAATTAGTGATGAAAAGCAGGGGACTGTTGCATCAACAGGAGCGGCAGCAAAAAGTGGAGGTTATGGTTATCGGACGGATAGTCTGGATGGCTTAGCCAAGGAAGAAGTTAACTGGTGGGTGCAGAAAGGTTTCTACTACCATGCTGATAAAAACTTCCCAACTGAAGTTGAGAAAAAGGCAGCTTCTAAATACTCTGGTATCAAAAATGAAACCGAGAAAGTCTACACCTTCTCTTTGGACGGAGGACGTGATGATAGCTACCATTTGACCTTTGAGACGACTTCCCCAGATACGACTTTCCGTAATCTCTATTACGCCTTGGGTGTTAAAGGGTTTAGGCTGTCAGGGAAATCAGTTAATCGCTTGCTAGTCAATCAGTGGTACGGTAGAGCTGCCGGTGAAGGAGACCAGGCTGAGAAGTATCCGGCTCAGTTGGAAGGGAATGGCTACTATCAGATTGTACAAGGGCAAATTTGGCAGCCGAGAAATAATAATGTATCAACAACTCCAGGTAACTCTTCATCTTTAATTGCTAAAAGCGATGGAGGCATTGACCTTGAATCTTACTTTAAAAATAGGGATAAGGTAGGGGATAATGCTGAATCACATCCAACTTCTTATAATCTTTTTAAGGACGGCGTCAAAGTTGAAAACAATCAAGAGGTTGCAGACACTATCGTCAATACTCCGGGAGTGAAATCTTATCTTGTAGAGCGAATCTTTGCTGACGGTTCTGGTGAATTGGTCCAGTTAAATTTTGTTGTGAAACCGAAAAAACCAAGTTTAAATACTGATTTGGAAAAGCAAGCAGGGATGATAAAGGATATCACTGCAACTAACGGAACCAAAGGTGTAGAGATGGTTCTCTACCATGACGGAAAAGAAGTAGCAACCAGTATTGCTGGTGATGATGGAAATGCAACCTTCAAAAATGTTGTTATTACAAAAGGTTCTTATACTGTCAAGTCACGTGTTTCAGGTCAGTCTTATTTGACTGCAGAAGGCAAGCGAACTTCACTCTTAGAGTCTGAATCATCAGATGCTAAAGTAGCCAACTACGATAGCAGTCAGATTCGTATTGGGTTTGGACAAAGTGGAGAGGGCGGAGCAGCTTCTAGCTTGGAGACAAGTAAGTATAAAGCACTATATCTTGACAGTTATACTGGAAAGCAACTACAAGTGCTGGTTCGAGTTCCAGGTGGTAAGTCTATCAAAAATATTGAAGTAACTGATTTAGAAAAAACGGGCTTGGTTCAGGGTGGAGTGGAGCCTGAGGGTTTCCTAAGTAGTACGACGCCATTAACAGGAACTATTAACAAAACCAATTCAGGTATCCATCAAATTACTGTTACGGTTACAACCGCAGATAATACAACCAAGACAGAAAAACTCTATCTATACATTCCATTTACGAAACCGACTTTTGCAACAACAGCTGAGAGTTTGAAAGGAAAGACTACAGGAAAACCGGTCATCAAAGCAAACTCTGGAACAAAAGGAGAAGCAGCAAATATTCCTGATAAAGCAAAACTGAAAACCTTCTTGGTTAAAGGTGGGAATGATGTGGATGCTGTAGGCACAGGTGCTTCTGATAATAAGCCTAAAAAAGCTACTGGCTATACTATTCTTGCTAGTGGTGATGTTAAGGCGGATGGAACAGTTGAGTTTACTCCTGATAAGTATAGACAAGAATTGGTGGGGAATGAGGAACTTCGTCTAGTTACGGCAGTGGTTAAGGAAGGTACAGATGAACCTGTTTTAGACTATCTTGTATCACCACTATCAGAATCGCTTAAACTAGAACTTCCTACAGAAGCTAGCCGTGACTTTGTAAGCCCAGCAGAAAAAGTTACCGTTGAAAATCCAAGTAGTCTAAATCAAACCGAGAAAGATAAGCTAAAAAAAGCTATTGAAGATGCTAATCCAGGATTTAAAGTTGAAATAACAGATGATGGTAAGGTTCAGGTGACCAGACCGGATGGACAAAAGGAAGAAGCTGCTGTTAGTGATTTTGTGAAACAAAGTGGGCAAGCAGATTCTGCAGATGATTCGACTTCTCCAAAAGAAATCCAAAAACCAACTGAAAAAGTGAAGGTAGCTAATCCAAATAAGCTAACCAAAGAGGAATTGGAAAAGATTACTCAGAAGGTTCAGGAGAAAAATCCTGGTGCTACTGTAAACGTTGGGCAAAATGGAGATGCCTATGTTGTACAACCAGATGGAACAAGTGGCTTGATTTCCCACAAAGATTTGTTGGAGCTGACAGAAGAGCAAAAAGAAGCTGCAAAGAACCGTAAACCGTTAGTCAACCCAGAGCAGAAAGTACCTGTAACCGATCCAGAGAAACTAAATTCTTCAGATATTGAAAAGATTAAGAAGGCTCTACAAGCTGCTAACCCAGGAGCGACTGTTACAGTGGATAGTGATGGAAATGCAACTGTTACAAGTCAGGACGGATCAGAAAGTAAGTTTATCTCACGAGATGACTTGGTTACAAAAGTGACGGTCCAAGCGCCTCAATCTCCAACTATCTCACAAGATAAAGAAACTCTAACGGTAACATCAATGGTAGGTCAAGACGAAGCTACTAAGGTTATGCTTACGTATACAAATGCTACTGGACAAGAAAAAACTGTTGGTTTTACTAAAACTGGTAGCAACTGGAATAAGGATGACGCCAATGCAGATAGCACAATTTCGATTATAAATGATGAAAATGGACTGGGCAAAATCCTAATCCAAGCTGAAACAGCAGAAGCAGGTTCAACAGTTACAGTTAAGCAGCAGAAGGACGGCTCTGACTTTAGTATAGCAGCTACTACTAAGGTTTTAGGAAGATTAGAGGATGTAAGTGGTATAGCCCAACCAGATGGTTCGGTTGTAATTACTGTACCGCAGGAAGCTACTGAGTTTGATTTGACTTATCATAATCAAACTAGTAATCGTTCAGAAACACAACATTTTAGAAAAACTGATCAAGGATGGAGTGCTGTTGCAGGAATTACAGCTAGTGGCAATAGCTTTACCCTTCCAAAAAGTTTAGTAAAAGACGGGACGGAAGTTGCGGTAAAAGCTTCTAGCGCAACGAAAATTTCAGAGACTAAACGAATTAAGGCTAAGTTTGAACAACCGAGTGCAACAACTAGTGCTACACATCAAAATGGAGATGTAGAAGTTACATTACCGACAGATGCAGAAAAAGTGACCTTAACTTATAAGAACAAACAAAATACCAATGCCACAGTAACACTGGTTAAACGAGGAAATAATTGGAGTTCTTCAACAACCTTACCAGATGGTATCAGTCTAGCAAATGGTAAGGTTACACTTGACTATACAAAAGTGAACAGGAATACAAATATCACAACAGCCTCTACTAGAGGAAATGGCGATGTTGAATCTCAAGCAAATAACCAAAATCATCCTATTCCAGAACACACAGCTCCGACGACTAAGACGATTACAAAAGTAATCGGTGAAAATCCTACAAATGCAGAGTTACTTGCTGCTGTAGATGTAGCTAACAAAGCATCAGCTGTACTGAAAGAAGGAACACAGTATCCAACTACAGTAGGGAACCATACTCTTGACGTTGTTGTTACTTATACAGATCAAAGTACAGAAAACGTAAGAGTAACGTATGTGGTGAAACCAGCAGACAAGACAGCTCTAACGCAAGCGAATAACGACTTAGCAAGCGAAGTAGCAAGTCAACCAACTACAGATGACAAGCCACAAAGCAAAGTTGACGCATATACTAAAGCAAAAGAAGCGGCGGATAAAGCAGTGGAAGCAGCGAAAAAAGTAATAGCGGACGACAATGCGACACCAGAAGCTGTACAAGCAGAGCTAGCGAAAGTAAACGCAGCCAAAGCAGCCTTGAAAGCGGCAGAAGATGCCGTAACAACCGCAGCGACAACTACAGCGAAAAATAAACTAACTGAGGATAAATCGAAGTTAGATGAAGCTGTAAGTACAGAAGGTAAGACACCAGAAAGTATTCAAGCATACGAAGCCGCTAAGAAAGAAGCAGAAGCAGATGTTGCAACAGCGAAGGAAGCAGCCAAAGCAGTATTAGCTAAAGGTGACAATGCGACAGCAGCTGAAATTCAAGAAGCGCAAGAAAAAGTAACAGAAGCGCAAGGTAAGTTAGACAAAGCGAAAGAGCAGTTAGTCGACAAAGCAGACAAGACAGCTCTAACGCAAGCGAATAACGATTTAGCAAGCGAAGTAGCAAGTCAACCAACTACAGATGACAAGCCACAAAGCAAAGTTGACGCATATACTAAAGCAAAAGAAGCGGCGGATAAAGCAGTGGAAGCAGCGAAAAAAGTAATAGCGGACGACAATGCGGCACCAGAAGCTGTACAAGCAGAGCTAGCGAAAGTAAACGCAGCCAAAGCAGCCTTGAAAGCGGCAGAAGATGCCGTAACAACCGCAGCGACAACTACAGCGAAAAATAAACTAACTGAGGATAAAGCGAAGTTAGATGAAGCTGTAAGTACAGAAGGTAAGACACCAGAAAGTATTCAAGCATACGAAGCCGCTAAGAAAGAAGCAGAAGCAGATGTTGCAGCAGCGAAGGAAGCAGCCAAAGCAGTATTAGCTAAAGGTGACAATGCGACAGCAGCTGAAGTTCAAGAAGCGCAAGAAAAAGTAACAGAAGCGCAAGGTAAGTTAGACAAAGCGAAAGAGCAGTTAGTCGACAAAGCAGACAAGACAGCTCTGGTAGTAACGCCAGTAGCAGACCCAGCGCATTTAACAGAAGCCGAAAAAGCCAAAGTTAAAGAAGCCGTTTCGAAAGCTAACCCAACAGCCACCAACGTAGTTGTAAAAGACAATGGAGACGTAACTGTCACATTACCAGATGGAACAACTAAAGAAATTCCATCGACAGAAACCGTAGAGAAATCTAAGGTAGAGGTAACGCCAGTAGCAGACCCAGCGCATGGA
>NZ_VMMR01000105.1:0-11982 GCF_013277285.1 Streptococcus sp. 339
GCCTGATCAATCGCAGCTTTAGCTTGATCAACTTCAGCTTGCGTTGGGTTCGCTTTGGCTAAAACGTCTTTACCAGCTTGAACAGCGGCGTCATAAGCTCGCTTCTTATCAGGGTCTTGCTCATTGTAGTAAGCAGCACTTGCTTTTGTAGCATCGGCTTCCGTATTTGAAGCAGCACTTAAGGCAGCTGTATTCGTTTCGCTTCCTGTTAAGGCAGCTTTAGCCTGATCAATCGCAGCTTTAGCTTGATCAATCGCAGCTTGCGTTGGGTTCGCTTTGGCTAAAACGTCTTTACCAGCTTGAACAGCGGCGTCATAAGCTCGCTTCTTATCAGGGTCTTGCTCATTGTAGTAAGCAGCACTTGCTTTTGTAGCATCGGCTTCCGTATTTGAAGCAGCACTTAAGGCAGCTGTTGTCCTTTCCAGTTCTAATGCAGCTTTTTTCTCAATTACCCTTTGTAATTCTTGCTTATACTCTGTAGTAGTTTTTAAGTTATTAGAATCAATCAATGTTTTAATAGTTTGTAACTGATTTAAATAATCATTCTTACTAGTTTCCTTCACATTAGTGATATCACGTTCTTTTGTTTCCTCTAATTTACTATAAATCTCTTTCAAAAGGATTTTTGCCAATTGATTTGTGCTTTGACTTATACTAAATTCTTTTCCAGAAATAGGAAGTGTATATTTCTCATCCCACGATTGGTAACTCCCCCCAGCTCTATTTTGTTCTGCCAAGCTAATTCTAACTTTATATTTATTCACTCCTTTTTCCAACATAATAGGTTTACTTATAAACATCCCAGCCCTACCGTTCGGACGGTTCCCTGCTTGTGCTATCTTTTTCTCAGCTTCGTCTTTTCCTATATAGCCGACTCGGGCACTACTTTCCGACGTGGCATTATTAGGGGTAGTAGATATACGAATAGTACTTGTCCCTGAACCATTACTTGCTGCAATCACATTCATATTACCATTCATTACAGTTTTGGACGGATCAAATATTGCTGTATAAACATTAGTCTCCATATCATTTTCTATACTAAAAACTTCAACTTTATATTTAGCCTTATGCCCTTCGTCATCACCAGTATATCCTGTTTTAAACTTAATAGTAACTGTGGAATCTATAGCACTATTATAAACTCCAAAAGTCTTTTCAATTCCATTAAAACCAACTATATTTTTACTAATACCTGAACCTTCTCCTTTATATTTATAATTACTATTATCAGAAACTCTCTCTGAATGATTATGCCTATTTCTAGGTTTTGCAAGTAGGAGAACATAATTACTATCTCTATCAAACGCCTGCTCAGTTAACCAAACAGTATCATTTAAAGTTACATTAATGGTTTCCAGCGGAAAAACACCATCTACAGTTTTCCTTGCAATTGTAAATTTCCCTCTTTCTCCATTAATTGTCACCCCTCTCCAACCACCAAATTCCATAATTTCCTTTACTTTACCAGGTAGAACTCCTTCAGCATCTCCCAGTTTATCCATATCATTAATCTTTGTGTTATTTTGAATTTCACTTGGTAATTGTTCGAGTTTTTTTTGTAACTCATCTAATCCAGCATCATCCCTTGGAGCTTGATAAGTCTGATTTGCATCTGAATCGTCATCGGTTGCAGTCGCTGTTAGGGCAGAGTCTGTATCACGTCTTTTACGTACTTTTGGCTTTCTGCTTGCTTCTTCTGATTTTGTAGCTTCACCTTCAGATTTTGAAACTTCACTGCCTTCTGTAGACTTTGGAGAGCTAGAGTCCCCACTTACAGAGTTTTCATCCGATTGAGTCTTTCTTATAGGTTCGCTTCTTTCAGATGAGCTTGCTTCTTCCTCTTTGGTCTCTGGATGACTTTCTTGCTTGCCTTCATCCCCTGCTTCAGTATTGGTTGCAGATCCTTGTTCCTTTGCAGCAGGAGCAGCGTAGGTTGGCTGCTGTTCCTCTGATTTTTTCTCTATTTCCGAATCCTTATCAGCTGCCACCTCCTCATTTGACTGTATGGCCTGCGCTTCCTCAGCAGATACCGCTCCACTTCCCATAAAGAGATACAGCGCCGCCACGGCTACCGAGGCCGCTCCAAAACTAACCTTACGAATCGAAAACCGCAAGCGCTTTTCTCTATCTTCATTACCTTTATAAAACATATATCATTTTGCTCCTTTTCCGATAATTATCGGTTAATATATAATGGAAGGGCAAATAAAAAGCCCCCCCTAAAATATTTGAGCATACTTTAGGTAGGTTTAACTCATTATACTCTCTTTCTTTTTATAAATCAAACATTATGAACTAAGCTTGATATCATGTATCTTATCGTGGAAATATTGACTTCATTTTCTCCTGAAATTTGTTTTTTACCCAGCCTCAACATATATACGGCAAGCTGAAACCAACATTGTTTGACTTGATCGTCAAGCTTTTCACTTCACCACCTGCTAGCTGTTTTAAAAGAAAAAACGCTTGAAAAATCAGCGTTATTCTTCGTATATTATTAAAATATATGATTCTATCAGTTTTTTAGAAATATTTTATAGTTCAAGAACGATAAGCTCGAGAAACAGCTAGAGTTTCAAATTGCACTACTATCATACAAAACTCTTTGGTCCTATTTATTTTTATCACAATTTTGATTTATAGTTCTCCGAATACCTTTTAAATGTGAAAGCATTTCATTGGAGCTTTGAAAAATACATACACTGTTTTTATTCGTATGTTAACTTGATAGAATCTTTGTCTTCAAGCATTTTTTTAATGTTAACGACAGGCAATATGAAGTTGGGGAACTCATTACCCCGAGTAATCATATCAGATACGATAGGCCGAATATAGGACCAAAGAATTGCTAAACCATTCTCTTTAAGAAAAGTTTCAAAATCAATATCAAATTCTGTCTCGTCATATATAAATGAAAATTCTCCAACAATATCTACAATAAGCTCAAAAGCAGAATCATCTGAATCTATATCTCCTTGCTTTGTTATCAAGTTAACATAAGCAAGGTTTTCTGATTTCCTTATTAAAATCTGTGCAGACAATTCAGGATGTAAATTAATAGTACTATTTGTTTGGTCAAAACTAGGATTTCTTCGGTATGATACTTCATTTAAAAAATAATCTTTAAATTGTAAAGAGGACATTAAGCTGCCACCTCACTATTTTCTTTTGTTGTAATTAAGTTTTCAGAATCTATTGGTAAATATGAAAAACATGACTTCTTGTTTTTTATATTATATTCAGGCATTGCCTTTACTTTAGTTATAGAATTCAAATCATAAAACTCTTTTTGATTATTTAATTGAGAAGTAAAATGGATTTCATCTTTATATTTTTTAAGACTTCCTGATATATTCAAATCATAATCAAATTCATTGTTTACTGAATAAATTTTGTTGGCCTTAATCTTTTCAACTAATTCTTGAAACATTGGAGAATCCATCAAAGAAAATTCTTCAGTTCCTAAAAAGTTTGACAATAAACTCATAAAAGCCTCCTTATTTATAAAATGTTTGTCATACAATTTAAATCACGGATACAAATTTCCTCTCCGTTCTTTCCGTTAATTACTGGTAAAAATGGAATAGCTGTATATGTTTTAGACTGCACGGCTTCATAATTTTTCCCATGCTGAGACGCTAAATCAAGCAACAGTTCAATAGTTAATCCTTGATTTTGGTTAAGAAAAGTAGCTCTATTTTTGGCTCCGCTACCTGAAATACCTGCAATCTCACGTTCAATTTGAATAGATGCCGCTTGTCGATATTCCTCTAATAACCTTTGGTTTTTTGGGTTATCTAAAATAAAAATCTTATCTATAGATTTTAGGGTGATTTTAGCATGAATTAACTCAGACCTAACCCCGGGTTTGCTTAGTTCAAATGACTTATACTTTGCTACATAAGCAGAAGCAATCGTTTTACCAGTATCTTTGTCAAAAGGTAGAAAAAAGTAAATACCATTACCCAAATCGTTCGGATGTCTCTGTTTATGAATACCAGGTTTATATTTCTCATAAGAAAACCCAGCAGATAGAATCTTTTCTTTTATTGGTGGTGTGGTGCCGTGCCACCTACTATATTGTAGCATAGAACTTCCTGATGAAGCTACTAACTTGATTATACTGTTAAAGCTTAGATAATTCAACTATTACGGGATTTTTTGAAAAAATTCTAGCGATTTCCAGAACGGAACTGAGCATTAAGACAATAACTACCTCACCTTATCATGCCAAAATTATCGGATTTTATCCAAATAAAAAGCCTATAAAGTCAGTATTTTTATTTTACGTTAAATAAAAATCACTTCAAAAAACTTTTGGGGCAAGTTTGGGGCAGAAAACCGTGATTACTCACGGACTTTTTCTATTCTTCAAGAAAACGCTTTTTTTGAAGAATAGAGTGGATTGGAACTAGAACAGTAACTACGACTACTAAAACATTTCTATAAATTAATTTGACTTTCCTAATCAATTTGTTCAAATCTTATTTCAATCTACTATAAAAAAACACAAGCCTGCGGAAACATTATCTATTCTAAATAGTCTTTTTCTGTTATGACTCTTAATCTAGTAGAATAATTCTGGAATGTCGAGAATTTAAAGCGTTTAGGATCTTCAAGTTTGTTTCTATCGTTCATTTCTAAAGCACCGTTATAGTCTATAATAGCTTTTATCAACTTATTAATTATAGCTCTATCATTGTCCATTACTTTATAATAATCTTCGATTTTTCGAAGTCGAAAAGTAGTATTTAGCAAATAACTTTCATCTTCTAAAATCAAGGTTTTACCAATATCTAATCCTTCAACATACCCTTCTTTTGCTGAATTTCGAAGCTTATACTTCAATTGATACTTTTTAGGAATGTAACTTCTAAATGGAATCAAGAAAGTTAGCCCCTGTATTTTGACAACAGTTACCGCAAATCCCCTTCCTTTATTCATTACTTCCTTCGTCTTAAAGTCATAGTCCATCGCTTGAATAAGGTCGTAATCCTTGCACATTTTTAAATCAATTTGACCTAATTTTAACTTTTTGCTTTTCATTTCTATTCCCTAGATAAAAAGCTCACTAAAAAGTGAGCAACATTTCCAATGAGATACTTCTGTTGACGAGCGCGTCTCTCCGCCCCCTCATTGCCTCACGAAAAGGCTAGACGAATCGAAAGGAGGTGAGTTTTCCTGTTTTCAATTCTACTTATTCTTACACATTTTTTTAATTTTGTCAAACAAAAAAACGCAAGCCTAAGCCTGCGGTGAGTGTAATCTATTTTGAAATTTTTAAATAAAAAAGAGCATTTAAGCCCCTCCCTTGAAATAACGGACCCTTGGCTGGTCGGTGTACCCAGCATCTCAGATACCTTTTTGCAAGGTGTGGCAGGAACCTTTCTGCCCTCAAATGTCTTTCGTTAATGTTATTCTAGCACTATCTAATTTTTTGTCAAGTTTTCTCAATCTACCAGACTTGATACGTATTAGCTACACCCTCAACAAATTTATACTCTTCGAAAATCTCTTCAAACCTCCTCAGCTTCCACCTGAAACCTCAAAACAGTGTTTTGAGCAACCTACAGCTAACTTCCTAGTTTGCTCTTTGATTTTCATTGAGTATTAAAAAACTCTCTTATCTGAAACCATCACAAAAAAACACTTGAAATACTAAGCCTACACAGACTGATTCCAATTGTTTTTTAGATTGTTTAACAATCAATTTTACCATTCTTCATAGTCAAAACCATCATAATCTGGATATTGTTCTGGCGGCGTTCCAACCGAACGTACGAGATAAGCTTCTTCGTCTTCCGCCTCGATTTCTCTCAGCACTTGGCATTCAAAACGCCATTCATCACCGAAGTCGAAAATAAACTTAAATTTTTGTTTGACACTTAGGATATCCAGATAGACATTTTCTGTGTAACGTTCTTCAACATCGTCACTAACAAAGCTAAGAAAGTAAGAATCTGCATGACTCCACGCAACATTATCCATGAAAAATGCATGAGCATGATCATTTGCAAAATCAAAACTCCATAAAATCACATCTTCTAGTTCTGCTAACGTTTTTGTTTTTGGAATTTGTATATGTCGGTAGCAACCTTTTTAAAATTTGACGAAAATGACCCAGGTTTCTACAGATGCTGGCTTTTCAGCTTCTATTTCTTGTTTTACTAATTTTAAGTGTACCACAATACCTCCAATTGCTCATCGATAGAATTGCTCTTAGGAAACATTCCCTTTCTGCTATTTTATTATAAGTTTGTCTAACTGTGGCATTTGAAACTAGATAATTCTTCTGTTTCACGCGAAACACCCTGCGCCAAGCAAGGTGTTCTTGTTTTTAAGTTGTATAAATGGTCGAAGCTGTCGCAATGGTATGCCACTGGTTGGCTGTTGTGGCTGCGAAGCCCTTGTCTGCGTAGAAGTCGTTAAATGGCAGGATTTCCACTTCTAGTTCGTCGATGCGGTCAAGCTGGCCAGCCAAATAAGCCTTGATACGGCTTTCTGCTCGTTTGATGCGTTGCAAGAGTCCGCCCATACGGATGTCAACCGTATCCAAACCAAAGACCTTGTTTTCTTTCAGCCATTGGTGGCTAAAGAGGGCATGGAAGTGCTCAATTTGGCTTCTGAGTTCTGGTAATTCTTGCCTTGCGATTTCTTGTAGACTTTCTTTATCGCCCACTTGGTAAGCCTGACGAATGCGTCGTCCCACATCCACTTTGCTACTTAAAATAGCATTCAACTGAGCCTGAGTTTCAAAGAGGTAAGAGTAAGCACCAGCTTTTTCTTTGATTTCAGCAAGGGTCTCAGCTGCCTGAGCAAAGTGTGGTTTGTCCTGTTCAGGTGTCATGTGTCGGTCAAGGATCGGACAGAGGACATCCTGATAAAAGACATAGCGGTTAGGATTGATACCACTGAGATTATCTGGCAGGTCTGACAAGAGGTTGGCAAGGTCAATCTGCATAAAATCTTCAACCGATAGACCAGTATTGGTCTGAAAGTGAGCAGACAAACGGTCTAGGTCATTGCGATAGCTTAGTTCGGCCCAAATTTGCAAGCTTGGGAGAATAGAAAACTGGGCAGTTTCACCACCATTGTCTCCCCAACCAGTTACGATGACTTCTTTAATCTGATTGGCACGGCAGGCTTTATTAGCCTCAATAGCTACTAGACGGCTAAAATGGTTGTGAGGTGTAAATCCAATCCACTTCCAAGCACCTCCTGCGAAGGCAAGATCATGGCTAATCTTGTGGTGGTTGCGGAAATTGCGATTGTATTTTTCCTCGCTATCCTGATAATAGTCCCAGTAAACCAAGGTCACTCGGTCTTTGAGACGGTCTAGGTAGACACGCGTTTCCTCTGGAATTTCCACATCACGGTCGTACTGGCCATCTGCTGACATAAGTTTGAAGAACATATCGCTCCACATCTGACAGTGGAAACCATATTTGTCAGCAATATCCAGCACGCGCTCCAAGTGTTGGCACATAAGGAGACTACGATCTACCACACCATTCAAAATCAAGTAGCGTCCCAAACCAACCAAGTGGGCTTCGTCCATCCCGATATTGACCTTACGTGTTTGTAGCTTAGACAGAGTGGCAAACATGCCATCAATCAGGTCATAAACCTTTTCTTCGCCGATAAGGAGGATATCCTCCACATCACGGAGCTCCTGCACTTCTTTGACACCCCATTTAACGAAGGCTGACAAGTGGGCCAAGGTCTGGATACAAGGCACAAAGGTCATATCAAACTGCTGGGCGTAGGCTTCTATTTCCTGCAACTCCTCAGCCGAATAAGCCCCACGGAAATAACCAAAGTAAGGCTGTCCTTCAATCTGGTAGGTATCTTCCATGTAGAGCTCAAAGGTTGAGTAGCCCATGAGAGCCAAGACCTCAACCATCTGCTTGGCAGAAGCCACATTCAGCACCGCATTTCGAGAACAGTCTGCCATGTAGGCTAAATCTTCATAAGCTGCTTGTTCTTCAATCTCTACTTTATCACCTTCTGCTAGAGCTGTTACCAACAAGGACAAGGCACGATAAAGTTGGTGAGGTTTGCGGTAGGTCAATTGATAGTGACCATCCTCACCCTTGATAGAGATGGAGGCTTGGTCAGACTGAGTGACAGATACTTCCACATCTGGTAAAGAGATATGTTTTGTTAGCAAGTCGATTGCCTGAGTTTGTTTGGGACTAAGCCCTGTAAATCTTACCATTGCTTTTCCTCCTGTAACCAGTTGACAAGGGCACCGTAGAGATTAGCATCTGCATGATAGGTGCAGGCTTGGATGACGGGTGCGACCGTGTATTCTTCGTAGGTTTCGACAAAGTCTTCAACAGTTTCCTTGACACCTTGGATAAAATCTGGATTTTGACTGATAGAACCTCCCAGACTGATGACATCTGGGTCGATGAGATACTGGATATTGAGCAATCCTTGCGCCAGATTACGATTCATGCGCTCAATGGCTTCTTGACAAAGGGCATTTCCTGCTGCAGCCTCTTGATAAATCTTGCGACCGTCCCAGTCAGTCTGACCAGATTTTTCAATCACGTATCGCACCATATTGCCAGTTGACGCTAGTTGCGACCAGTTGTTGAGCTTTTCAGCAGGGGCAAGGGTTGTCATATAGCCAAATTCTCCACCCAGACCGTGGCGACCTCGATGAAGTCTACCATTGATAATCATGGCTCCGCCAATCCCTGTCCCAATCACGACACAGGCTGCATTTTCAAGCTCTGGATGAGCTAGTAGTTCACTGAGTCCAACGCAGTTGGCATCATTTTCTAAATGGACAGGTAGCTGATAAGAGCTAAGCGCCTCATACCAAGAAAAGCCATGGATGTAGGGCACCGCACTGAAGCCATCAATCACACCTGTCTCTTGATTGACCGCACCTGGAACACTCATAGCAATCCCACTGTAATCCTGCTCTGACAAGCGCTGGTCTAGCCAAGCTAATAAATCCTCCAAACTTTCAGGCGTTGGAATGCTTGTCTTATCTAATATTTTCCCATCAGGAGTCAGACTAGCAAACTTAATTCCAGTCCCTCCGATATCAATTGTTGCAATGGTCATTGTTTTTACCATAAAAAGGGGCGAATCAGCAGTTAGTTCTTACCTTTTCGCCCCTCCTTTCTTTTTATGTTTACTTTTTGAAATTAAATTTCTTCTTTTTTAATCAATTCTGTACGAATTTCTTGTGGTGAAATGAAGCCTCTATGAACTGGGTATGGTCGTTCAAGTAGGTCAAGGAAGAGATGTTGACTTTCTGGTACACGCACATTTTCTTGACTCATATTGTAGTAACGGAGTACATATCCTTCTTCATTTTCAGCTACCTTAAAGGCTGTTGGACAGATTTGCGGTATGCTGAGAACAGAATGGCTCAAGAGGCTACCAGTCGCTGCCACGCTCCCTTCCTGTCTAGCAAGCTGAAGGCTGGCAAACGGTGTCTGCAAGGCCTTAGCTCGACGATAAGCTGAGAAGCGTTCTTGGGCTTGGTGGCACTCAAGCGCAAACTCGACTTCAAATTCACGCAAGCATTGTGCTTCTGGTGTTGGGAAGTAGCCCCAGTCACCTAGCTCACCTGATGCACGCAAAATAGTCACTGCAATGGTGTCGTCTCCAAGGATTTCGTATTCATTCAATCCCTTGTTGGATACAGTCACACCTTTTTCATCGTCATACAGACTAACAAAGGCTTGTTGGTGTTGAGGATTTTCAGGATTTTCCCATGAAGCAGCTGGTTTGTTTGGTCGTGTCACCACCTCATAGATGCTTTCAGAATCATTGCTTGGACGCGTGTTATGAGTCTTGACCAAGAGACGGATACGGTGATCCTTGGCAGTGTTAGTAAAGCGAGTCTTGAAGCGGATTTGTGGATTGTCAATAAAGACAGTCAACTCAGTTTCAAGAGGAATGCTTGTCAATTCTTCTGAACGTCCAGCATCACGCTTCATAAACTCGATGATGCCTTTTTGCTCTTCTTCTAGTTTTTCATCCGCACTGACAGGCACAGTCAATTCATGTTTGAGCAAAATTTTAGCATAGCGAGCTGTGTTTTCCAAGACCTCGTAGCCCTTAAGCTCTGCATAGATAGGCTCTGTTCCTTTTGGTTGGAAATAGATATACTCGTTTCCGATGTCACCACGGTCCTCAAAACGGATAAAATCTTCATAGGCTTCGTGAGTTGTCTTGTCATAAACTGTGATATTGTCATCCACACTCACCCTTATAAATGGCGTATCAATCAATCCGTTTTTGTAAATACCCTCACGGTGTTCTTGCTCTCCTTCCAGCAATTGGAAAGTTGTCCAAGAAAGTGGCGCTAGGTGAACTGGGATGGTCACGCGCACTTGTCGAGCGATACGAGCTTGGCGGAACTTATCTTTTGGTAAATCGTACTCAAAATTAGCCCCAAGATCCTCGATTTTAGCCTCTACAGGACGCCCATCCAAATCCTCCACACGATAGCTTGGCAAGGTAAGAGCAGACATCTTCTTGTAGCCTTCTGTTGGGTGCAATTCCTTGAAATCACAAGTCGCAACATCAATCACTGTGCTGACAGTATCAACCTTATCATGCAAACCTGTGTTAATGGCAGTAAAGAGATAATCACTTTGAGCCTTAGACGTAGCAATTTTGCCCTTCCACTCGTTGAGAAGATTGGTCTTAACAAAGGTTCCGACTTGATTGACCTTGGCAAAACGTGTCTCCATCTCACGGTGAACTTCGTCCACACTACAGCCACAGATACTATCATGGGGCGCATTTTGCAAAAGAGTTTTCCAAGCATAGGTCAACTGGTCCTTGTGGTTATGACCCCCAGTGATAATTGTCAAGGGTTCTACAACTTGCTCTAGGAGGTTGCTATTTTCTTGGAAGGATTGTTTGAGATAAATACGAGATGAAGAAGTATTGGCAAGTGTGTACCAGCCGTCTGTTTCCTGACTGGTCAACTCACCTGTAACCGTTGATAATTGCTCTGGTAGGGCACTTTCCACGGCTTGGACATATTCATCAAAAGAACTATGAACAAAGGTTACATCTGGGAAGAGTTCATTTGCCACACGAATGGCTTCGCTCAGATTTTTCTGGACAGGCTGGTGGTCACAGCCGTTCATCATCAACCACTGGTTGGTCGAAGCGTAGGCACGCACGTCTGCCAGTTTTTGTTTCCAGAAGGTCAAGACCTCGTCTTTATCAACTGGAATTTCATTCCCATTACTGTACCAGTTGGCAAAGAGGATACCGAGGACACGACTTCCGTCCGCACCCTGCCAGTACATTTCTGAAAACTGGGAAGTAAACTGCTCATCTTCGAGGACTTGGTTGTCAAATCCAATCGGCTTCACACCACGACCAAAGGCTGCCACGTGAATGCCTGATTTTTGAAGAATTTGAGGCGCTTGTCCCATATTTCCAAAGGTATCTGGGAAGTAACCAATCTGGGTTGATTTGCCCCATTTTGCACATTCTGCTTGACCAATCAAGGTATTGCGGACATTGGCTTCACTTGAAATCAAGTAATCATCCTGCAAAATGTAAAAGGGACCAATTTTCAATTTTCCTTCGTCAATGTAGCGTTGAACTTTGTCACGATTTTCAGGGCGAATTTGCAAGTAGTCATCAAGGACAATGGTTTGACCATCCAAGTGGAAGCTCTTGAACTCAGGGTCATTTTCAAAGAGATCGAAGAGATTGTCAAACAATTCCACCAACTGCATACGGTGACTTTCAAAAGGCAAGTACCACTCACGGTCCCAGTGACTATGTGAGATAATATGTACAACAACATTTTCCATGAAGTAAAACCTCATTCTAAATTTAAATTTTAACGTTTCAAATGTAAATTTGTGATTCTGACAAGAATCAGTTGCGCTAATACTCAACGAAAATCAAAGTGCAAACTAGGAAGCTAGCCGCAGGTTGCTCAAAGCACTGCTTTGAGGTTGCAGATAAAGCTGACGTAGT
>NZ_VMMR01000106.1:0-779 GCF_013277285.1 Streptococcus sp. 339
CCATGAACCATTCACTTGTACCCAACCTGTTGCCATGGAACCATCAGTATTATAAAAATACCACATACCATTTTCTTGTTTCCAACCTGTTGTTGGAGCAACTGGTTTAGCTGATTCTACTGCTGCGTTTGTTCCTTGGTTAGATGTAACAGATACAGGATACGAAGGAATAGATGATTGCTCAGGAACAACAACTTTTTCAGGTTCTCTCGTCCCTCTCCTTATACGTCTTTTTACCATCTCTTTAGTAATTTGACGAGAAGTAGTTTCTTCAATTGTTCCATCACGTTCATCTACAGTATAAATTGTAGTAAGCGTAATTTCACCAATTTCTCCTGCTTCTTCTATTTCTTGACCTTTATCAAGAGTTGGGTCATCGAGATATTCTGTTTCGATTGGAATTTCTTGGACAAGAACTTGGGGCTTGGTTCCTTTTTTAACAACTCGTGTTTGAGAGTCTTCTTTTTGACTTAAAGTACTCTCAGTTACTTGTCCACTCTTTCCATCTACATCATAAGTTATCGTTGTAACTGTTTTCCCATTCTTTCCTAGAGTAATCTCTTGCTCCTGTCCTGCAGAAAGGTCATTATCTGCTTCATATTTAGTAGCAAATGGAACAAGAACTTCTTCAACCTTGCTCTTGGCAGGAACTTTGATAACTGTGTCTGTCGGTTCTTTTCTGTCTACAGTAACCTTTTCGGTAACATGACCATTCTCTGGATTAACATCGTAGGTTCTTGTCGTGGTTACATAGCCATCCTCTCCGTCAGTTGTAATAG